>JAEEZP010000092.1 GCA_016291915.1 Prevotella sp.
ACTCCCAGTCCTAGTACATAATACTCCCAGTCCTAGTACATAATACTCCCAGTCCTAGTACATAATACTCATAGTCCAAGTACTCCGGACTCCCAGTCCGGTGTATCTGGACTGTCATCAGGTATCATCAAATCAAATGGCAAAAAGGAGCAAATACGACCGTCATAACACCTTTTTGAATGACTTATGATCCGAATAGCGATTCTTTTGGGATAAATATCATGGTTTTTTCATATAAAAATGTGTAAGTAATTGCAGGTTTGAAAAAAATGTTGTAACTTTGCAGCCGCTTTGACTCAATGAGTTATGGCTAGAGTTTATTCACATGTTTAATTTTTAATCAGGTACTGCGTACCACCATTTTTATTTATGTCAGATTTTAAAAACGTGCAACCACTTGAGGACTTCGACTGGGAACAATTCGAAAGCAACAGTACTTCAGGAGTTAGCAAAGAGGAGTTAACCAAGGCTTATGATGAGACCCTGAACAAGGTTTCTGAGCATCAGGTTGTTGACGGTAAGGTTATTTCTATTGACAAGAAAGAGGTTATCGTTAACATCGGTTACAAGAGCGACGGTATTATCCCTGCCTCTGAGTTCCGTTACAACCCCGACTTGAAGGTTGGTGACGTCGTTGAAGTTTATGTTGAGAACCAGGAGGACAAGAAAGGTCAGCTTCTTCTTTCTCACAAGAAGGCTCGCATGAGCAAGAGTTGGGAGCGCGTTAATGCAGCTCTTGATAATGAGGAGGTTATCCAGGGTTACATCAAGTGTCGTACCAAGGGCGGTATGATCGTTGACGTATTTGGCATCGAGGCCTTCTTGCCGGGTAGCCAGATCGACGTTCATCCTATTCGTGATTACGATGTATTCGTTGGTAAGACCATGGAATTCAAGGTTGTGAAGATCAATCAGGAGTTCCGCAATGTTGTTGTTTCTCACAAGGCTCTCATCGAGGCTGAGTTGGAGCAGCAGAAGAAAGAGATTATCAGCAAGCTGGAGAAAGGTCAGATTCTCGAGGGTACCGTTAAGAACATCACTTCTTACGGTGTATTCGTTGACCTTGGCGGTGTTGACGGACTCATTCACATTACAGATCTTTCTTGGGGTCGTGTTAGTGATCCACATGAGGTTGTTGAACTTGATCAGAAGATCAATGTTGTTATTCTTGACTTTGATGATGAGAAGAAGCGTATTGCTCTCGGTCTGAAGCAGCTTACCGCTCATCCTTGGGATGCACTGGATGCTGACCTGAAGGTTGGTGACCGTGTGAAGGGTAAGGTTGTTGTGATCGCTGATTACGGAGCATTTGTTGAAATAGCTCCCGGTGTGGAAGGACTTATCCACGTATCAGAGATGTCTTGGAGCCAGCATCTGCGCAGTGCACAGGAGTTCATGCATGTTGGTGACGAGGTAGAGGCTGTAATCCTGACTCTCGACCGTGAAGAGCGTAAGATGTCTCTCGGTATCAAGCAGTTGAAGGATGATCCATGGGAGTCTATCGAAGACAAGTATCCTATCGGAAGCAAGCACACTGCACGTGTACGTAACTTCACTAACTTCGGTATTTTCGTAGAGCTTGAGGAAGGTGTTGACGGACTGATTCATATCAGTGACCTGTCTTGGACGAAGAAGGTTAAGCATCCATCAGAGTTTACTCAGGTAGGTGCAGAGATCGAGGTTATCGTTCTTGAGATAGATAAGGAGAACCGTCGTCTGTCATTAGGTCACAAGCAGCTGGAAGACAACCCATGGGATGCTTACGAGACACTCTATACTCCCGGTAGCGTTCATCAGGGTAAGATCACAGAGATTATGGACAAGGGTGCTGTAATCGTTCTTAACGAAGGTGGTGAGGGCTTTGCTACTCCTAAACATCTTGTTAAGGAAGATGGTACTCAGGCTCAGCTCGGTGAGGAACTCAGCTTCAAGGTGATTGAGTTTGTGAAAGATACCAAGCGTATCATCCTCTCTCACAGCCGTACTTTCGAAGATGCCAAGGAAGAGGCTAAGAAGGCCGCTCGCAAGCAGCGTGCTCCGAAGAAGGAGGAAACTCCTGCTATCAACAATGTAGCAGCAGGTACCACTCTTGGTGATATCGATGCTTTGGCAGAGTTGAAGGCTAAATTGGAGAAAGGCGAGTAAAACTTTCTTCCACGAATTATTCAGAGGGGATACCGCATGGTCTCCCCTCTTTTTTATTTGGTTGACGAGTAAACAAGTAAACGAGTTGTTCGTTTATGATTTACTATTATTAAGGAGGCTTTGGGATGGAGAAGAAACATTACTTTATAAAAGTTATAAGTTGCTTTTTTCTGGCATAATTTTTGTATTTTGAGAAAATGTTATATATTTGCAAATAGAAAGGTAAAAAATGGCTAGTCAATTCTCCCCCAAGGTATCGCAGATTCTTGCCTTCAGTCGAGAAGAAGCATCAAGACTATCGAGTAGATCGGTTGGTCCTGAGCATCTTTTGTTGAGTCTGTTGCGTGAAAAGAGTGGACCTGTTCGGGATTTCTTTATACGATTTGATGCTGATATAGCAGCAATCAAGAGCGAACTGGAAGAAAAAGTTCGTGAGGATAACATACAACAACCCATGTTGTTTACCAATGAGTTAGTTCTGAATGAAAAGGCAAGTAATATCTTAAAACTTGCTGTTCTGGAAGCGCGACTGCAGACCAAAACATTGGTAGATGTACAACATCTGTTGTTAGCAATATTACATGATCAAGTAGAAAATGGAGCAAAAATGATTTTGGAACAGAATAATATGAATTATGAGGATGCACTGTCTTTCTTCTCTCAAAAGAAAGAATCGATAACACCTACCAACGGTATCGGTCTTCCTGAAGATTTTGATGAGGATGAAGATGTTCAGCCAAATAACACGGGTAACAGATCAAGATCCAATGCGACAGTGTCAACGCCGACACAGAAGAGTGGCGGAAAGACTCCTATGCTCGATAACTTCAGTGTAGATCTGACTTTGGCAGCAAGAGAAGGAAAACTTGACCCCGTCGTCGGTCGTGAGAAAGAGATTCTTCGTGTGTCAGAGATCCTGTGCAGAAGGAAGAAGAATAATCCTATTCTTATCGGTGAACCTGGTGTAGGAAAGAGTGCTATCGTTGAAGGATTGGCACAGTTGATAGCCAAGAATAAGATATCACCTATTTTATATAATAAGCGATTGGTCAACTTGGATATGACTGCCATTGTGGCTGGAACGAAATATCGTGGTCAGTTTGAGGAACGTATCAGAGCATTATTGAAGGAATTGGAACAGAATTCTGATATTATTGTGTTTATTGATGAGATCCATACCTTGATAGGTGCTGGTAGCACACCAGGATCTATGGATGCTGCCAATATCATGAAACCAGCTTTGGCACGTGGTACTATTCAGTGTATCGGAGCAACTACGCTTGATGAGTATCGGAATTCTATTGAGAAGGACGGTGCTTTGGAGAGGAGATTCCAGAAAATTATCATTGAGCCAACAACGGCAGAGGAAACGCTGAATATCCTTCATAATATCAAGGATAGATACGAGCAGCATCATCACGTGAATTACAGTGAGGATGCTATACAGGCATGTGTCAGATTGACAGACCGATATATCAACGACCGTTTCTTCCCTGATAAAGCTATTGATGCCTTGGATGAGGTGGGTGCAAAGGTACATTTACATTCTGCCAATGTTCCTCCGGAAATCATTGCCAAGGAAAAGGATATCACATTTATCAAAGAGAAAAAGAAGGCGGCTGTTAACAACCAGAACTTTGAATTGGCTGCCGGTTATCGTGACAGACAGTTACAACTGGAGAAAGAATTGGTAGAGTTACGTGAGAACTGGCAGAAAGATGATCAAGAAACCCGTGCCAATGTGACAGAACAGGAAGTGGCTGATGTCGTTTCGATGATGTCGGGTGTTCCTGTGCAGAGGATGGCAGAGTCAGAAGGTATCCGTTTGAAGAATTTGGCTACAGAACTGAAGAAAGAAGTGATTGCACAGGATAAGGCCATTGAGAAACTGGTCAAAGCCATCTTGCGTAATCGTGCTGGTCTTCGTGATCCTAATCATCCTATCGGTGCCTTTATGTTCTTAGGTCCTACCGGTGTGGGTAAGACTTATCTTGCCAAGAAACTGGCTGAAGTAATGTTTGGTACTGCTGAATCGCTCATTCGTATTGATATGAGTGAGTATTCTGAAAGTTTTAATACCTCACGACTTGTGGGTGCCCCTCCGGGATATGTCGGATATGAAGAGGGTGGACAGTTGACAGAACGTGTTCGTCGTCGCCCCTACTCTATTGTTCTTTTGGATGAGATAGAAAAAGCACACGGTAATGTATTTAATATGTTGTTACAAGTGCTTGATGAAGGTAGACTCACTGACGGTAATGGCAGATTGGTAGATTTCCGAAATACGGTTATTATCATGACATCGAATGTGGGAACACGTCAGTTGAAAGAATTTGGACATGGCATAGGATTCGGGGCTGGAAAGATTGGTATCTCTATGGATGATAAAGACAAGGAGTATGCTCGTTCTATTATCCAAAAGAGCTTGAGTAAACATTTTGCTCCCGAATTCCTGAACCGTATGGATGATATTATCACTTTCGATCAGTTAGACCTCGAGGCTATCAAAAAGATTGTAGATATAGAGTTGCGTGATTTGAACAAACGAATCGAGAGTCTTGGTTATCATCTGACTGTTACTGATTCTGCCAAGGAATTCGTGGCCACTAAAGGCTATGATGTACAGTTTGGTGCTCGTCCGTTGAAACGTGCGATACAAACACATATTGAAGATGGTGTTTGTGAGTTACTCATTGATGAGACGTTAAAATCTGGTATGACCATCGTGGTCGACAAGGATGCAGAAAGTGAGAAACTTCACATACAAGTACAATAGTTAGTTGATGAAGTGTATAGTATTCTTATAGTAAAACGACTTGTTTTACTGTAGAAATAATCATATATTCCAAAACAAAAAGCTGCTCTTAAAGAGCAGCTTTTTAGTTTTTTTATCTGAGATTAATTAGTTATTGTTCCTTCTTCCGTTGAACTGACGATTCTGACGCATCTTCTGTATCTCTTCCTGTCTCTTCTCATAGGCACTGTACTGATCCTTTGTGAGGATCTCCTTCAACTTTCCGTCATATTCTTTCTGCTTAGCTTCACGTTCCTGTCTCATCTTCTGCATTTCCTCTCGGGATGGACGCTGTCCGTTTTGTGCTGAAGCACCTGTCTGTCCGTCGGTCCTTCTCTGTGGACGAGCCTGCTGACCGTCATTGTTGCCATTGTTTGGGCGAGGACCCATGTTACGGCCACCACGTCCTGGCATTCTGAAAAGTGAAGAATACTCTTCGTTCAGAGCCTTTACTTTTTCCTGCTGTTCCTTAGTGAGATTATACTCTTTTGTCATCATCTCTGTACGATCCATTCTTGGTCCTTGTGGACGCTGTCTCATCTGCTCATTTTGAGCACTTGCCATTGTTACTGTCATAATGGCAACAATCATCATTAATAATTTCTTCATTGTAATACTATTTAATTGATTAATTTTTATTTTTATCGATTTTTTGACGAGAAAGTATAAGTATTGGTTTAAATAGATTACTTTGAATTTAAGATATTTTTTCGTTTGTTTTCTTGTTTTTAAGTGATTCTATTACTAAAAAAGGATGTAGCATTTATTTGCCACATCCTTATCTAATAGAGCTTTGTGAGGATCAATTGTTGACAGTTCCTCCAACAATATCGAGCAACTCACTTGTAATAGCTTGCTGACGACTCTTGTTGTATTGTAGTCTGAGCTCACGCAATAACTCATCTGCATTATCGGTAGCTGTCTGCATAGCGACCATTCGGGCAGCGTGTTCTGAAGCAACACTATCGAGAAGAGCTGTATATAACATTAAATGAGCCAGTTTAGGAATTAACTTTCCTAATACTTCATCCATAGAGGGTTCTACGATAAAGTTGTCATTCAATGGCTTGGCAGCTACTTGTTCATGACGTGTCTGCTGCTTATCACGCTGACGTAGATATTCAACCGATTCTTTCGTGGCTGCGATAGATGTAAGATCTCGCTCATGATCAGCTTCCAATTCACTTTGGATGTCGATGGGATAGAATGTCTTCCTGGTTAGGATTTGTGATCCCGCACTTTTGAAATGATGATATATCAATTCAATACGGTCGAACTCTCCCAAACGGAATTTTCTACCTAATTCAATGGCAATATCAATGCATCCTTGTGCATTGGGTTTGTCTGCCAACGCTACAAAGTTCCCGCCTGACTGCAATCCAAGTTTCGTCACTTTCTCAGCTACTTTACGGCCTATAGGATAAACAACAATGTTTTCCTTGCCGAGATATTGGTATTCATCGATAGCCTGCTGCATCATTTTAATGACATTAGCGTTGAAACCACCACAAAGTGAGGAGTTGCTGGAATAAACCACTAACGCAATTCTTTTTACCGGACGTACAATATTATAGACGGTATTAGCATCTGCTTCACTTGCCAGGAAGGTTTTCAAGATATGTTCCAACATTGATGAGTAAGGAAGCATATTCTCGATGGCAACCTGTGCATGGTGAAGTTTCGAAGATGCAACCATCTTCATTGCACTTGTAATCTTTCTGGTGCTGTTTACACTGGCTATTCGACCTTTTATCTCTTTCAGTGACGGCATAAGCTATTACTGTTTATAGGTTCCAGCGATGTCAGCCATTGTTGCCTCAATACATGCAGAAACGGAGTCGTCAATCTTTCCACTTCCAAGAGTATTGATCACTTCCGGATGACTGGAGCGCAACTTGTCAAGGAAAGCGTCTTGACACTCACGAACTTTATCAACAGGTACATCAGCCATCAGACCGTGTGTACCACAATAAAGAATGGCAATCTGCTCACCTACAGGCATTGGACTATATTGTGGCTGTATCAGCAATTGATTATTCTTTCTTCCTCTATCGAGTGTCATGGCTGTCACGGCATCCATATCAGAAGAGAATTTTGAGAATGCTTCCAACTCACGATATTGTGCCTGGTCAATCTTCAACGTACCTGCAACCTTCTTCATGGACTTGATTTGTGCAGAACCACCCACACGAGATACGGAAATACCTACATTAATTGCAGGACGGAATCCTTGATTAAAGAGATCCGTTTCGAGATATATCTGTCCGTCAGTAATAGAAATTACGTTGGTAGGGATATACGCAGAAACGTCACCGGCCTGTGTCTCAATGATAGGAAGAGCCGTAAGAGAACCACCACCCTTCACATGACCTTTCATGCATGCGGGAAGGTCGTTCATCTGTTCTGCTACCTCCTGCTGGTCGTTGATACGTGCAGCACGCTCAAGCAGACGGGAGTGAAGATAGAATACATCACCGGGATATGCCTCACGTCCTGATGGACGACGGAGGATCAGTGATACTTCACGGTAAGCAACAGCTTGCTTTGACAAGTCATCATAAACGACGAGTGCACTCTCTCCTCTGTCACGGAAATACTCACCGATGGCAGCTCCGGCAAATGGAGCATAATACTGCATGGCAGCAGGATCAGCTGCTGTAGCTGCAACGATGATGGTATATGGCATAGCACCGTGTTCTTTCAAGTTGGCAACAAGGGCTGCTACCGTAGAAGCTTTCTGTCCTATAGCCACATAGATACAATAAACAGGTTTTCCTGCATTGTAGAAACTCTTTTGGTTGATAATGGTATCTACGGCAATCGCTGTCTTACCTGTCTGACGGTCACCAATGATAAGCTCACGCTGACCACGACCGATAGGAATCATGGAGTCAACAGCTTTCAGTCCTGTCTGCAGTGGTTCTTTAACCGGTTGACGATAGATAACACCAGGTGCCTTGCGGTCAAGAGGCATTTCGAAAGCTCCTGTAAGGTCGATATCACCCTTACCGTCAATAGCTTCACCTAGCGGATTAATCACACGTCCTAACATATTGTCATTGACGCGGATAGAGGCAATACGCTTGGTACGCTTAACGACCTGACCTTCTTTAATGCCTGATGTAGGACCGAGCAGGACACAACCGACGTTGTCTTCCTCAAGGTTCATCACGATAGCCATTGTTCCATTCTCGAATTCAAGCAACTCGTTGGCTTCTGCATTTCTCAGACCATAGATACGTGCCACACCGTCACTGACAGTAAGAACGGTACCTACCTCATCAAAATTCTCATCAGAATTGATTCCTTGAAGTTGTTGGAGAAGGACCTCAGATACTTCGCTTGGTTTTATTTTATCTGACATTGTTTTATATTTCGTTATTCATCAATCATGATAGGGATATCATGTTACTTTTTTAGTGTGTTAAGAATGTTATTAAGTTGTGCCTTCACACTTGCATCCATTCTATATGTGTCGTATTCCAAAATAAATCCACCGATAATATCGGGGTTCACCTCAGTTACGAACTCCACAGTTCCATTAGTTCTACTCTCTACCATCTTACGCATCTTCTGTTCTGTTTCAGGAGACACCGTAGTGGCAGTGATGAGTCGCCCAGGGATGACATTTTTCTGTTGCCTATACAGAGTGATATACGAATTAGCCATGAATTGCAGGATATTCTCCCTGTCTTCGTTCAGGACAAGTTCGACAAATCTGTCTGTCAGCTTGGTACGCTCGGTTCCACATGCTGTCAGCATCAGTTGCTTCTTTTTGTCCTTGCCGAGCATAGGGTTTTCTATCGTAAACCTCAGTTGAGGCACACGCATATAGCTTTCAGCCAGCGTCTGCATATCTTTATAGACATCATCCGCTAACTTCTGCTCCGTAGCACTCTTCAAGAGTGCACGTGCGTAACGTACCGATATTACTCCTATATCCATAACTAATTAGTTTGGGGCAGAAACATCATCCAACAATCTATCTATTAACTTCATTTGTTCATCGTCAGAGGATAACTTGCTGCGAAGCACTTTCTCAGCAACCTCTACAGATAGCTGTGCTACCTGAGCACGGATGTCGCTGATAGCTTGGCGTTTCTCGCTCTCAATCTCTGCTTTGGCTTCTTCCAAGAGACGAGCACCCTCTGCCTTCGCTTTATCCTGAGCACCCTGAACAATGGCATCACGTGTCTGTGCAGCTTCTTTAAGTATTTGTGCCTGACGTTCGCGAGCCTCTTGAAGCAGAGCCTCACTCTCCTGCTGTATGTTTGCCAGTCGCTCATTCGCTTCGTGTGCTTTCTTCAGACTGTCGTTGATATAAGCATTACGACCCTCTACCATATTTATAATAGCAGGGAATCCATACTTTGCCAAGACAAAGAAGACAACGAGAAAGGCCAGCAACATCCAGAAAAGAAGGCCCAAGTCGGGGGTTAATATGGATGGCAAATTCTCCATTAGCAAATAGTTGTTGTTTAATACTTTTAAACAGATTTACTCTGTATGATAGAATGAATTATTTAATAAGGAATGCACAAGCAACCACCGCGAACAGTGCAACACCCTCTACGAATGCAGATGTAAGAATCATGTTTGTCTGAATCTTACCTGTTGCCTCTGGCTGACGAGCAATAGCGTCCATTGCACTACCACCAATCTTACCAATACCCAAACCTGCACCAATTGTTGCGATGCCTGCGCCGAGTCCACAACCCATAGCGCCGAGTTCTGCTAATAATAATGAAATCATAATTTTTAAGTTTTAATTGTTATTAATATGTTTATTTGTTTTATTATTTTTTTTATTCTGCATGATGCTCAGGATGTGCTAAACCGATGAATACTGCAGAGAGCAATGTAAAGACATATGCTTGTACAAAAGCTACCAATAGTTCCACACAGTTCATAAACAAAAGCATCAGTGCACTAAAGAGATTCAGGCCTACACCCATTGCCGTACCCAGCGTCCATCCTAAGAATATCACACAGGTGAAACTAAGGATAATAGCGTGACCAGCCATCATATTGGCAAAGAGACGGACCATCAAGGCAAAAGGCTTGGTGATGATACCGACAACCTCGATAACGGGGATCAGTGCTACAGGGTAAGCCTTCAAGAACAGTGGTACCTCTGGCCAGAATATCTCTTTCCAGTATTCCTTGTTTCCAAAGACGTTTACCAATAACATGGTACACAAGGCAAGGAAGAAAGTGATATTGATATTACCTGTAACATTGGCTCCGCCAGGGAATATTGGCAACAATCCCAAGAGATTGGTGACAAGGATAAAGAAGAATACAGTGAGCAGATAGGGAGCATATTTCTTATAATGCTTTTCACCTACACATGCTTTCACTACATCATCATGTATCATCATCACAATCATCTCCATCATGCCGACAAAGCCTTTGGGGGCATCACTCTTGCAATCGTGTTTCTTATACCATTTTGCGCAACTCAGGAAAACAGCAATGAGAATGATTACCACAATCCATATCTGACAAACAGCCTTCGTGATACTTAGATCGAGTGGCCGTTTTACAGATCCGTCGGGCATATTCTCATAAATCTTTCCATGTTTCTCATGGTTAAAGAAGTAGTTCTGTGGTAATGACTTTTCTGTACAGAAGGTCCATTTACCAGTAGCACTGCTCCTTAGTATGATTGGCAGAGGAATGCTGACATCCGATGCAATATGCCATTCGTAAGCGTCCGACAAGTGCTCAAGTACAATCTCTGGAATATCGATTGCTTCTTCCGTTTCTGCAGCACGGATATTCAACGGTAGCAGTGTTACCGCAATGATGAGCAATATTGACTTGATGCGATTCATTGATAATTTTTTTGAATATTATATTACTTGGGAATAGTGTTAAACAGATGTTTATTCTTTATTAGTACGTCGTGCAAAAAAGATGGAGTGGAAGCCAACCATGACCAGATAAAAAATCATGAAGATGATTACATACGGGGCCATGGCATCGCGACCAACAACCAGATAACATATAAATAAGGTAAACAAAGCCAGAATCATCCTGAAACCAGACATCACAGAATAGAGTGTTGTCAGGGATTCTTTTTTGGATGAGGCAATCCATCTCCATAAGAGAGCAAAGCCAATCAGGAATGCAACAGAGAAACCGGTGCTTACCCAGGTGGGAGCCATAAGGTTCTTCTCCGGGAACATACAGGCTGCAACCGTACTCACCATCCATAGAAAAATGATAAGCAGCAGTCCTTCTCCTACATATCTTCTGGCAGTATTATTTATATTCATTATATTACTTCTCTACACAAATACTCACAAGGTTCTTCTGTACTTCGATGAATCCACCACTCACTTGAAGAGTATGCTGTCCATCTCTGTTTTCGTAAACTATTTTCCCACGTTCTAACGAAGAGATGATAGGTGCATGATTTTCGAGAACTTCAAATTCTCCCAGTGTGCCAGGAACGACAACACGGATAATCTCACCTTGATATTCGATGCATTCAGGAGTAACAATCTTCAGTTGTAAAGCCATAATACTTGTTTTTATTATGTTCTACTTGTCAAAATTATTATCCTTTAGCGGCCTCTAACAGTTTCTTGCCCTTCTCAATCGCATCCTCTATCGTTCCTACATTGAGGAATGCCTGTTCCGGCAGATAATCAACCTCACCGTCGAGAATCATATTGAAGCCCTTGATGGTATCTTCGATGCTTACCATCACACCCTTCACACCTGTGAACTGTTCTGCAACAGTAAACGGCTGTGATAGGAATCGTTGTACACGACGGGCGCGGTTAACGGTTAGCTTATCTTCGTCAGATAACTCATCCATACCAAGGATCGCAATGATATCCTGCAACTCTTGATATTTCTGAAGGATCTGTTTTACTCGTTGAGCACAGTTATAATGTTCCTTTCCTACAATCAGTGGATCAAGGATACGTGAAGTGCTACCTAATGGGTCTACAGCTGGATAAATACCTAACTCAGTGATCTTACGCGACAACTCTGTCGTTGCATCCAAATGGGTAAAAGTAGTTGCAGGAGCAGGGTCGGTAAGGTCGTCAGCAGGTACATAAACAGCTTGCACTGAGGTAATAGAACCACGTTTTGTAGAGGTGATACGCTCCTGCATGGTACCCATCTCAGATGCCAGTGTCGGTTGGTAACCTACAGCAGATGGCATACGTCCCAGCAAAGCAGATACCTCTGAACCAGCCTGAGTGAAACGGAAAATATTATCAATGAAGAACAGAATATCAGCTGCTTCTCCATCTTTTCCTCCATTGTCACGGAACTCCTCGGCAACAGTAAGACCAGACAAAGCAACAGAGGCACGGGCTCCTGGAGGCTCATTCATCTGACCATACACAAGGGTAGCTTGAGATTTCTTTAATTCCTCAGGATCTACCAAAGACAAGTCCCACTTGCCTTCTTCCATGGCTTTTCTAAATTTTTCTCCATAACGGACAACACCTGACTCGATCATTTCACGGATAAGGTCGTTACCTTCACGGGTACGCTCTCCTACTCCTGCGAATACAGAATAACCGTTGTGGCCTTTGGCGATGTTATTGATCAGCTCCATGATAAGAACGGTCTTACCCACTCCGGCACCACCGAACAAACCAATTTTACCACCCTTCATGTAGGGCTCCAACAGGTCAATCACCTTAATACCTGTTGCTAACATCTCCTTTGTCGTAGACAACTCTTCAAACTTAGGAGCTTCGCGGTGAATAGGATATGCGCCTTCCATATCCAATTCCTTCATGCCATCAATAGGCTGTCCGATAACGTTCAGCATCCTACCTTTAATCTGGTCTCCAGCCGGCATCAAGATTGGAGATCCTACAGGAACTGCTTCCAGTCCACGTTGCAAACCGTCAGTATTGTCCATAGCCACGCAACGCACGGTATCTTCACCGATATGTTGCTGAACCTCAACAACCAACGTCGATCCATTGGGTCTGACAATCTTAAGTGCATCATGAATTTTAGGTAACACTTTCTCAGCCTCTTGTCCTTCTGTATTAAAAAAGACGTCAATGACAGGACCGATAATCTGAGAAATATGTCCTTTGATTTTTGTCATAAGCTTTATTAATTATTTAAAGTAAGTATTAGTCCAAATAATGTGCAAATATAAATAAAAAAAATCAGATATACAAATTTTAATTGCTTTTGTTGTCCATGAGAGCAAAATTAATTATCCGTCATGCTTTCATCCAATGATGTATAAAACCAATAATCCAATGATTGAAGAGACAATGACAGACAGTCCTACATTCTTTAGGTACCATCCCACATGGATTCGTTCCATCTTGATTAAGGCCAGTCCACTCATACTTCCCAACAAAAGAACACTGCCTCCCATCGATGAGCAGAAGGCAATAATCTTCCAATAGATGCCGTTTGTCATCCATGCGCCATCTCCCAATGGGTATAATGAAACAAAACTAACGGCTGTTGCGAAATTGTCCAAGACAGTACTGATTAATCCCGCAATGACTCCCATTCCCCAGATGTTACCAATGTAATTGTTACACTGCCGGGCCAGCCAATGAACGACACCTGTTTCTTGAGCTACACCCACGGCTAAGATCATACCCATCACAAATAACATCAGTTGGATAATGCCATATTGAAGAACCCTTGGGGTCTTACGTTGAATCATCTGGTCTACATTCATTATTTTCCGATTGACTATCTCGTTGACAATCCACAATACCGCCAAAACACACATGGCACCGACAAAAGGACTAAGTTTTGTGATATCGTGGAAGGATGGAATAAACCATAAACCTCCGATTCCCACAATCAGCATCATTAGTCGTTGCCATACTTTGAGATTCGTATCGTCACCACGGTATGGCATAGCAGTCCATTGGGTCTCTATACGTTCTGGTAGCATCCTTGACAACCACAGGTTTGGGAGGATAAAAGCTAACAGACATGGTATTGCCATAGATAAAGAATAGTTGGTTGCCGTTACCGCCCCACTGTTCCATAACAATAGTCCGATAGGGTCACCGATGACAGTAAGGGCTCCTCCACAATTTGCCGCAACAATAATGGCAGAACCATATATCATACGGTATCTTCTGTTGGGTATTATCTCATGCATGACTACCAACATCATTGTAGTAACTGTCAGGTTATCAAGATTGGCTGATACAAGAAAAGTGATGATGGTCATATACCAAAGCAACTTCCTGCTATTACGTGTGCGTAACATCTGTTTGAAAAAGTCGAAACAACCATTGTTGTTCAAGATCTCCACGATGGTCATGGTAACCAAGAGGAACAAAACCAATTCTGCTCCTTTTGCCACATATTTATAAAAAATATTTGATGCGATATAGTGTTTTACGGCTGTGCTGGTAGGAACAGCACCATTGAGGAATACAAAATATTCGTCAGGATGCTGACTCATGACATAGTTGGTACCATAACAGATATACAATACCCATCCGACAGTTGCGATGAAAATAGCAACAGCAGCTTTATTGATCTTGGTATAGTTGCTTGTGGCAAGTAATACATATCCAATCAATAATATGGCGACGATTATTAATGTCATATAACAAGGTTATTATAGTTTGTGCAAAATTAACTATAATTCTTGAATCGAACAAAAAACCATATATTATTTTTCTTAAAAGACTCCGTTCTTTTGTTGTCTTTTACGATATATATAAACAGAAATGATAATACTTATAATAGATAAGAGGATACATGGTATCCAATACAACAGCCCATGGCCGTATTGGGCAATAATAAAGATGATGATCCCCAAAGGTAATTGTATGGCCATGTATTGAAAGATTTCTTTAGATGGCTGATATTGATATTTTTTATGAGCAAAAGTGTATATTACAATGAAATCAACAACACTAGTTAACAAAAGACCATAACCGATACCAGTAAGACCATACAGGTTATATCCACAGACTACTGCCAAGACCTGCAAAAGTGCACAATAAGCCTCCAGTAACAGGAATGAAAGAGAATCTCCTTTCGCTAATGTAAGATAGGCAACGGGAAGTTTGAGTGCACGAATATAGAGTGCAATAATAATAACTTGTGCCATTCCAATAACAGGAAGGAATAATGCACTGTATAATAGTGGAATCAGCAGAGGAAGACTTGTCATCAACAACGTTAACATGGGTGCAGCCATGAGAAAAGTAATCTCTACTTGTCTGTTAACCATTTTATTGCATCTCTCAGTATCTTTGTTTACAGCCGACAGACGGGGATAATAATCGGTCTCTAATACAGAAAACAACATGCCGACATAGATTGTCGTTAACATAAAACCGGCATTATATAATCCTAATTCCCACAGAGAGGCAGTCTTATTCAGGAAAGAGCGTATAACAAAATCAGCTCCATTAGTGAAAAAACCTGCTACAACAAAGGCCATGCCCAAACGTATCATGTCTTTTCCTTCTTTGAGGATTCCGGTGCTTAATCGTAAATGTGGAGGAAATAAACGGAAGGTAATACGTATAGTCAATAGGAGTTGTATCAAGGCAATCAACAATAATGAAGGTACAATACCTGCTTCTCCAAAGAAATAATAAATAGGTACGGAGAACAGTAAGGCAAATACAACATTTATTATCGTTATAATCGCTAATTCTTTCAGTTTCCTGATGCTTTTCAGCACAGCTGTCTCTCCTGCTGTAATCGTCATGATGAAGATAATAGGTGATAACACCATAAAATGGAAGGTATGATTACCCCATGAGAAAGTTATCTTATCAAGAATAGGACTTAAGACGAAAAAGAGAATAGTTCCTGCGATAGCTGCCAATAATGTCCATTGTCTGATCAAATTTATCTGATCATGCAGCCGGGATCGGTTGTTTGCATCATACGTCTCCGACAATGTCTTTACACTACTGGTAGGTAATCCCAGATTTGTACATGTTAACATGAAATTGATGGTGGAGTTGAAAAGAGAAATCAATCCGACACCTTGAGGACCCAATAATAAAGCAACCAACTTATTTCGGATAATGCCGATAAAAATGGTCAATCCTTGTAATCCACCGAATATTCCGGTATATTTGAGGATTGTACGGTCGGTTGTTATCTGTCTGTTCTCTTCCATTAAAAATAAAACGATGATTAATTCGTTTTATTTTAAAATAATAACTATATTTGTGGCATGAAACTAAGTGTTGTCATACCGGTATATCTTGTTGAGAATACTTTAGAACGTTGTGTTCGGAGTGTTCTACAACAGGATTATGAAGATATGCAAATCATCTTGGTTGATGACGGTTCAACAGATCATTCTCCTGCAATTTGTGAATGGCTAGCCGCACAAGATAAGAGGATAAGTGTAATTCACCAACAGAACAGAGGATTGGCAGCTGCCAGAAATACGGGTATACGATCTGCACAGGGATCTTATATCACATTCGTTGACTCAGATGACTATCTTGATAATAACACTTATTTACCTTTGATGCATGAATTAGGTAACCACCCAGAATACGACATTTTGGAATATCCTGTACTCATAAAAGAAGGTGGTAAACACATGTCTCGTTTATCTTTCGATAATGTTTGTTACAATTCCTTCCTTGATTATTGGCTCATAGGAAAAGGATATCGGCATTGCTATGCTTGGAATAAGATTTACCGTCGTGATCTGTTCGACCAGTGTCTTTTTAAAGAACAATGTGCTTTTGAAGATGTTTGGACTTTACCACAACTATTGAATAATTCTTCTCTGATTGCTACAACGGCTGTCGGATGTTATCATTATTGCGAGAACCTTTCCGGTATAACAGCCAATGCCAATATTCAGGATATGCAATCTTTATTGAATGCACATGTTCAAATACTACCGAATGTATGGAATTTTACGGATGCCAGTCTCTTATATTATATAGAGGTTCTTAACATACAGATAACTGTCGCACAGATGGGCGGAGAGGTGCTGTTGCCCCCCTACCCTTACAAAATGAAAATGACAAGTGCTCTCAATATCGAACAAAGGATTAAAATATTATTACTTAAAATATTAGGAGTTAATTTATTATGCAGAATGTTCCAATGTCTGAAACGCCTTTAATCAGTTTCATCGTTACCTATTATAATATTCCAATCGATATGCTTAGAGAGTGTATCGAGAGTATTATTAATCTGTCCTTGTCAGAAGAAGAAAAAGAGATCATTCTTATTGATGATGGTTCAGATGTTTTTCCACTTGATGAACTGATTGATTACCGTGATCAAATTATCTATCTGCGTCATAAGAACATGGGATTAAGTGATGCAAGGAATAAAGGGATTGACATTTGTAAAGGTAAATATATTCAGTTTGTAGATGCCGATGATTGTCTGATAAAATCTAATTACGAACAATGCATCGAAAAGGTAAAGACGAATAATCCCGATATCGTTCTTTTCCAACTCTCCAGAGAAGGTGTTGATGTGGATTCCCCTGAGTTCTTCAATGGGCCGGTTTCTGGCACAGAATATATGCGCCATAACAACCTGAATGCATCTGCCTGCGGATATATATTTAGAAAGAAACTTCTTATGGGGCTACGCTTTACCTCCGGAATCTTACATGAAGATGAAGAGTTTACTCCTCAGTTGGTTTTGCGTGCAGAAACATTATTCAGTAGCGACAATTGTGCTTACTATTATAGAGAGAGGTCAGGTTCTATTTTAAACAACAAGGATCCAGAACATTTAAAGAAGAAAATTGATGATGTAGAATATGTTATCTTCGAACTGGATCATCTTGCAGCCACACTACCTTCAGCAGAAAGAGTTGCCTTACAACGAAGAGTTGCTCAGCTGTCAATGGATCATATATATAATATTATTATGACAACTCATTCTGAAAAGGTACTTGACGAATATCTGGAGCGACTTCGTAAAAGAGGATTGTTTCCACTGCCAGAAAGGGAATATACAAAGAAATATAGTTATTTCCGTAAAATGATTAATACAAAACTCGGAAAGAAGATATTACTTCGAACACTCCCCTTAATGAAGAAAGAGAAATGAGAATTCTCCTAATAGGTGAATATAGTAATGTACATGCCACTCTGGCTGAGGGTTTAAGACAACTCGGTCATGAGGTAACTGTACTCAGTAATGGTGATTTTTGGAAAGACTATCCTCGGGATATTGCATTAGACAGGATACCAGGTAAATGGGGCGGTATAAAGTATTTAATCCGTTTGCTGGCTCTTCTTCCCAAACTTCGACATTATGATGTAGTGCAACTTATCAATCCTATGTTTCTTGAGATAAAAGCCAGTAGGATCTTTCCTATTTATAAATATCTTAGAAGTCATAATAAGAAAGTATTCCTTGGAGCTTTCGGTATGGATTATTATTGGGTTAACACCTGTTGTAAAGACAAGCCTTTACAATACAGCGACTTTAATATAGGTGACGTTTTACGGGATGATAAAGACGCCATCAAAGAAAGGGAAGACTGGCTGGGTACTGACAAAGAACGACTAAACAAATACATAGCAAATAATTGTGATGGCATTATTGCTGGATTGTACGAATATTGGGTTTGTTATCATTCTTCATATCCCCAGAAAACCACCTATATCCCCTTCCCTATCTGTATGCCTGATAAAGTAGTACTTTCCCAACATGACAAACTGAAGTTGTTTATAGGTATGAACAAGAGTCGAAACAGTTATAAAGGAACGGATATTATGTTGCGTGCTGCAGAGAAAGTGCAGAGAAAGTACCCTGATAAATTGGAAATTATAAAAGTAGAAAGCGTTCCTTTTAAAGTATATCAACAACTGATGAATGATTGTGATGCTATCTTAGATCAGCTATATTCATATACCCCAGCCATGAATGCGTTACTGGCAATGAGCAAAGGAATTATTTGTATAGGTGGTGGTGAAGAAGAGTGTTATCAACTTCTTGACGAAAATACTTTGCGTCCTATTGTCAATGTCTTACCTAATCAAAAAAGTGTTGAGGAAGCGATAGAACATTTGATATTACGTCCGGAGATCATTTCTCAACTTAAATCAGACAGCATTGCTTTTGTAAAGAAGCATCATGATTACCTGAAGGTAGCAAAACAATACCTCGAACTATATAAAAAATAAACTGGATGAATCTTTTCAGATCATCCAGTCTCCGTTTCTTTAATGCAATTAATTAAGCTTCAGCAGGAGCCTCTTCAGTAGGAGCCTCTGTCTCTGCCTCTGCAGCAACAGCAGCAGCTTTCTTCTCAGCTACCTTCTTTGCAATAGCGGCATTTACTTGTTTCTCAGCTTCGAGTTTCTTGGCAGCAAGATCTTTCTTAGCTTTAGCCTCTTTCTCACGAATAACATCGAAACCCTTTAACTTTGCCTCTTTCCATGCATCAAACTTCTTCTGTGCAGTTTCCTCATCGAATGCACCTTTCTTGATACCTCCACGGAGATGCTTCATCATGTAAACACCTTCTTTGCTTAAGATGTTACGAACAGTGTCTGTTGGTTGAGCTCCAACCTCTACCCAATACAGAGCACGATCAAAATTCAAATCTACTGTGGCGGGATTAGTATTTGGGTTGTAGGTACCAATCTTTTCAGTAAATTTACCATCACGTGGTGCACGAGCGTCTGCAATAACGATGCTATAGAAAGCATAACCTTTACGTCCGCGACGCTGTAATCTGATTTTTGTTGCCATTTTTAATAATTATTTTTTATTAGGTTTGAATTTAATGCTACTATCTCGTAATAGCGGCTGCAAAGGTACACATATTTACCCAAATAAATAGTATTTCAAGAGTTCCTTCATTTGATTTTAACTATTTTTATCAGAAAATTCACCTTTCTAATCCTTTTTCTTTATTATCAACGGCTGTGATAATTCTTTCTTCCATTCTTTCAGGAAGTGATACCATTCTTTATCAGAATGATATCCAAATGATTCATTATCACTGGCGAATACAATATTATAATGTAAGAATCGGTTCTGAGGTGCAACAACATAGGCATAATTATTCTTATTGGCAGGCTGCTCACTGATAATATATTCTTGCGGAATATAGATACCTAAACCGACAGTCTCACGTTTGTGTCCGGCAGAGTCTTTCTCTGATACAGGCCAGTCAATACCCCAACAGCCACGCAATCCTTTTTTATCTGAATACTCAGTCGAGTTCTTAACATTGATAAGACCAGTAGAGAATTGTTTATCTGACAGTTCTCCGCAGAATGAAATATCTACTGAACAATCACGATGTCCCGCATACAGGGTATAGAAAGCAGTCATCGTTATACGATCATCATCTTTCCCTTCGAATGCTTTGGGTGAGTTGACTGCCCATCCATTATCTGTTACCTCTACGATGGTACGTAATGGTCCGGATGCTACGATACGTTGTGAGCGGTGGTCAACGTCTATCAACATTGTTGGACTGTCTCCATTCCATCCTCTGAATGAACCTAAGCCAAGTGTCTCACCTACCCATAACACGTCATCACCATAACCATTAGTTTTTTGAATATTATCTGGGTAAAACTGTGTCTCTTTCAATTCTAATCCTTTCCGATACTTTCCATAGATATCTACTGTTTGACGATGGTCGAAATAAATGCGGTATGCTACCAGTTCACTCTCAAATGCTGCGCCATGATGATGTAACATGGAATAGACATTAGTACCGTTTTCAACTGTCAGTTGAGAAATATAAAGGTCTTGTTTATTACTTTCTTTTATCTTTTTGTTACTCAACATCATATCTACGTATACTCTTGACGGGTATTTCTTTTGTCTACCTTTATCATTGAGCACGATATGGAATAACTGCTGCTCTTTCTTTTTAATATCTGTCAGAAAACAAAGTTCATCAAAAATACCGTCACCATTCAGATCATCTAACTGAGAGGGAATCTCCTGATTATTAAATGTCACCACAGCAGATCGAACACGGTCCGTTGTGTATTCCTTCAGTTTAAGAACCACCGGTGCATCTTTTTTATCATTCTTTGAAGGATTGGATACCGTAATAGTAAATGACTGTGCACGGAGAATCATAACACTGATTATCAACAAGCTTAAAAGTAAAAAGTTTCTTTTCATATTTCAAAAACGTTGTTTATATCTTATTTATGCTACAAATATAATATAAAATAAAGATTTATTTAATTTTATTATCTTAAAATTTGTATTATAAAATATTTTTTATTA
>JAEEZP010000093.1 GCA_016291915.1 Prevotella sp.
AGTTGCCGGAGCAGCCGCTGATCTTTGATGTTGACATGGGTTCTTTCGCTATCAAGGTGATGTATCAGAACGGTATTTATCGCTTTACCGCCCAGAACGCAGAGCAATATCCCGCTACGCCGGTGATGCCCGACGGTGTTACCACCCTGTCGATCCCGTCGGCCGTCTTGAGTGAGAATATCACCCGTTCTATCTTCGCAACAGCCACGGAGGAGCTGCGCCCGGTGATGAACGGTATCTTCTTCGACCTTACACCCGACGCTCTTGCCTTGGTGGCAAGCGACGGTCATAAGCTGGTGCGTAACAAGATCTTCACCGTGAAGAGTGAGGTTCCCACCTCGTTTATCCTGCCGAAGAAGCCGGCTAACCTCCTGAAGAACATTCTGGAGAAAGACGACAGTGATGTGATCATCCGTTTTGATGAGCGTAATGCAGAGATCGTCTTTGGTGACAACAAGCTGTTGTGCCGACTGATCGAGGGCCGTTATCCGAACTACAACAGTGTGATCCCTCAGAATAATCCCAATGAGTTGAATATCGACAGGAAGATCCTGATCGGTGCCCTTCGTCGTGTGTTGCCATTTGCCAGCGACAGCAGTCTGCTCGTGCGTCTGCATCTGGAGCCGGGGAAGATGGAGATCTCTTCAGAGGATATCGACTTTGCCACCAGTGCGAAGGAAGAGATTACCTGCGACTATACGGGTAATGCGATGAATATCGGCTTCAAGGGTCCGTCGCTCGTAGAGATCCTCAACAACCTCTCCAGCGACCAGGTCGGTCTGCTGTTGGCAGATCCCAGTCGTCCCTGTCTGATCGTTCCTGCCGAGCAGCCTGAGAACCAAGATATCCTGATGCTTATCATGCCAATGTTGTTGAATGATTAAGCGTAGCCACTTATTATGAAATTAAATCTTACAAAGCCCCTTATTGTTTTCGATCTGGAAACAACGGGGCTTGATCTTGTAAAAGACCGTATCATCCAGATATCGTATATCAAGGTGAATGTCGATCAGACAGAGATACGGGTGAATCAGTATGTGAATCCGGGGATGCCCATCCCTCCCGAGGTGGTGGCCATCACGGGAATCACCGACAATGATGTTGCCGGGCAGCCCACCTTCAAGGAGTTGGCAGCTTCCTTGGCTGAGGTGTTCAAGGGTTGTGACTTTGCCGGTTTCAACAGTAATCATTTCGATGTGCCGATGTTGGCTGAGGAGTTTTTGCGTGCGGGCATCGACTTTGACTTCTCCAAGTGTCGTCTGATCGACGTGCAGACGATCTTCCACAAGATGGAGCGTCGTAACCTGGCAGCCGCTTATAAGTTCTACTGCGGCAGGAAGATGGAGGACGATTTCGTTGCCCATAAGGCTGACCAGGATACGGAGGCTACCTACCGTGTGTTGCAGGCTGAGCTCGACATGTATGCTCCCGGTAAGCAAGAGGAGGAAGAGCGACAGTTGCGTAACGATATCCAGGAGTTGGCCGACTTTTCCAAGACCAATGACAATGTTGACTTTGCCGGTCGTATCGTCTGGAAGCCCGTGACGGATGCCAAGGGTAATGCTTTGGTGGATGCCGACGGGAAGCCCCGCAAGCATGAGGTGTTCAATTTCGGCAAATACAAAGGATGGGCTGTCGCTGACGTCCTTCACCGTGACCCGGGCTATTTCAGTTGGATTCTTTCCGGTGATTTCACTTATAATACCAAACAGGTACTTACACGTATTCGTTTGAAAGAGTTTAATAACCGGTAAGCAGTATCGGCAGATAGATGAAGAATACACGCTGTGTCATAATCCTCCTCCTTCTGATGGTTGTCATGTCTGTAAACGGTCAAGAGTTACAGGCAAGGGTAACCATTAACCATAATCAGATACAAGGCACTGACAAGAGTGTGTTTGATGATCTGCAGAAAAACCTCGAACAGTTTATCAACGATACCCAATGGACCTCGCTGCAGTTTCAGAAGAACGAGCGTATCGTCTGCAACTTCAACATCACGGTCACGAAGTATGATGCCGGCAGTAATCTGTTCACCTGTACCGCTTTGATACAAGCGAACAGACCGGTTTACAACGCTTCGTACACCACTACGTTGTATAACAACAGGGATGCTGACTTCAATTTCGAGTATGCGCAGTTTGATCAGCTGAACTTCAATGAGGAACAGATTGATCATCAGTTGGTGGCTCTCGTGGCGTATTATGCTTATCTGATTATCGGGTTGGACCTCGACTCTTTCGCCCCTATGGGTGGGGAGGATATCCTCCAGCGTTGTCTCTATCTGACGAACAATGCCCAGAACCTCAACTTTACCGGTTGGAAAGCCTTCGACAACAGTCGTAACCGCTTTGCGATCATCAATGACTATCTGGAGGTATCCATGAAGCCTTTCCGGCAGTTGCAATATGACTATTACCGTTTGGGCCTCGATGAGATGGCGAACAATGCGGAGAGAGGCAGGGTGAACATTTCCACAGCCTTGGAGAACCTGAAGAAATGTCATGAAGACCGTCCGTTAAGTATGTTACCTCAGATATGGACCGATTACAAGCGTGATGAGCTGGCGAATATCTATAAGGGTAAGGGTACGCAGAAAGAGAAAGAAACCGTTTACGAAATACTCTTTTCCATCAATGCCTCGCAAAACAATGCCTGGGAAAAGATAAAACAATAAATCATGCTGAAGCAGTTATTTATCAAGGACTACGCACTGATCGATGAACTGAATATGGAGTTTCACCGTGGTTTCTCTGTCATGACGGGTGAGACAGGTGCCGGAAAGAGTATTATCTTAGGTGCTTTGTCATTACTCCTCGGACAGCGTGCAGATACGAAAGCTATCAAGAGCGGAGCGAAGAAATGCACGGTGGAGGCACATTTCGATCTGTCGAGGTATCCCTTGGAATCCTTCTTTCAGGAGAATGAGATTGATTACGATCGTAACGACTGTATTCTCCGTAGGGAGATCACGTCGACGGGTAAGAGCAGGGCTTTCATCAACGACACCCCCGTTGCCCTGACGATGATGCGGCAGCTGGGTCAGCAGTTGGTAGATATCCATTCCCAGCATCAGAACCTCTTGTTACAGGAAGAGGATTTCCAGTTGCGTACGGTAGATATCATCGCCAACGAACAGGATAAGCTTCAGGAGTATCAGGATCTTTTTGCCAGGTATCAGGATGTCAGCCGTCAGGTGGAAGAGAAGAAGCAGGAGATTGCCGAGTTGCAGGAGCGTGCCGACTATATCCGTTTTCAATATCAGGAAATCAGTAAGCTCAACCTCTATCCCGAACTGCAGACAGAGTTAGAGCAGGAACGTGACAAACTCAGTCATGTAGAGGAAATCAAGATGAACCTCTTCTCTGCCGAGCAGTTGTTCAGCGGTGAGGAAGGCGGTGGTATCCTCCCACAGTTGAAGGAAGTATCCCGCAGCATCGGCAACATCACTGATGTGTACCCGGAGATCAGAGAGACCGCCGACCGTATCGACAGTTGTATGATTGAGCTGAAGGATCTTTACGAGGGCATCCGCCATGAAGTGCAGGATATCGACTATGATCCCCAGCGGTTGGAACAGATCAACGACATCCTTGACCAGCTGTATTCCCTGGAACAGAAGCATCATGTAAGTACGGTGGAGGATCTGATTGCCTTGCGAGATAATCTGAAACAACAGATCGACACGGTAGATAACAGTGATGAACAACTGCAGGTATTGTCGGAGGAACAACAGCAGTTGCTGGAAGGATGTGTGCAGCGGGCTCAACGCTTGTCGGCAGGCAGAAAGAAGGCTGCGAAAGCCATAGAGAAGGAGATAACGGAGCGTCTTGCCCCCTTAGGTATTCCTCAGGTAAGGTTTGTCATTGAGATCAGTGATAAACCCCTGTCGTCGACAGGCTCCGATAAGATCCGTTTTCTCTTCAGTGCCAATACGAACAGCCCGATGTTACCCATTGCCGATGTGGCGTCGGGTGGTGAGATTGCCCGTGTGATGCTGTCTTTGAAAGCGATGATCAGCAATCAGGTAAAACTGCCTACCATCATCTTCGATGAGATAGACACCGGTGTGAGTGGTAAGATTGCGGAGAAGATGGGGCAGATCATGCAGGAGATGGGTGCTCACGACCGTCAGGTTATCAGCATCACTCACCTACCCCAGATAGCGGCTCGTGGCCGTTATCACTATAAGGTATGTAAGGAAGAGCGGGAGCAAGGTACTGTCACCACGATGGTGATGCTCAATGATGATGCCCGGGTGCAGGAGATTGCCCAGATGTTGAGTGGTGAGGATATCACGACAGCAGCCATCGACAATGCCAAGGCGTTGTTAAAGGTTTAGAGTTTAGAGTTTAGAGATATGAGAAGAATATTAAATATACTTACTTTTTTTGTCATTACGGCCATTTCTTCCTGGGGACAGCCGGCTGCAGTCACCAAGGTGACCAATAGTGTATTCACCCTCACCACCTTCCGTGCAGACGGCTCGTTGTTAGCCTCTTCCCACGGTGTGTTCGTAGGGCAGAACGGAGAGGCTATCAGCGATCTGAAACCCTTCCTTGGAGCTGCCTCAGCCGTGGTCATCGATCATGAAGGCACGAAGATGAATGTCTCCCGTATGTTAGGTGTCAACGACATCTACGACGCCGCCCATTTCATGGTTGACGGTAAGACCACGCCAGCCCCCCTGGCTACGAGCAGTGCTGCCGTAGGCGAGAAGATCTCCTTGGTGGGGTATGCCTTGAAGAAACCGGAGATTACGGAGACGACGGTGAAGAACGTGGAAAGTTTTATGGAGAAGTACACCTATTATATAATAGGTATGAACGCTCCTGACAATGCCGTGGCATGTCCTTTCGTCAATGCCAGGGGTGAGGTGTTGGGATTACTGCAGATCAGTACCACCACCTTCGACACCCACGCCACGGATGCCCGTTTTATCAAGAGTCTGTCGTTGAATGCCCTATCCTTCGGTGATGCCACCATCAAACAGATAGGCATCCCCATGGCGATGTCTTCCGACAAATCACAGGCACAACTCTCTCTGGTGATGGCCGGTCAGAGTGGTGACTCCGTAAAATACGAAGCTGCCATCCACGATTTCCTTACCCTCTACCCTAACCTCATCGACGGTTATGATGCCCGGGCGAGAAGACAAATGGCGGTAGGACACTTCCAGGAAGCTGACGAGACGATGCAGCAAGCCTTGGGAAAGGTTGACAAGAAAGAAGATGCGCACTATCATTACAGTAAACTGATCTTCGATAAGATGGTGTACAGTCAGCTGCCTTATGAGAACTGGAGTCTGGAGAAAGCATACGATGAAGCCGTGGCTGCCTACAATGCCAACCCGCAACCTGTTTTCCGACACTTACAGGCACAGATCATGTTCTCACAGAAGAAATATCAGGAAGCATACGATCTCTTCACCGATCTCTATCGTAATACCGACATCAAGAGTCCGGAGCTGCTCTTTGAATCAGCCCGCTGTAAGGAGATGCTCAACGCACCGGCAAAAGAGGTGATCGCCCTCCTTGACAGTGCTATCAACACCACCGACACCCTGCGAATACTCGAGGCTGCGCCTTACTTCCTGGAGCGTGCCAATGTGTATCATGCCGCCGACAGTTTCCGCCAGGCAGTGTTCGACTACAACCGTTATGAATACCTAATGCAAGGGCGTGTCAATGCCAACTTCTATTATATCCGAGAACAGGCAGAGGTAAAAAGCAGACTCTTTCAACAGGCACTTACCGATATTGCACGTGCTATCATCCTTGCCCCCAGAGAAGCCATGTACTATGCAGAGATGGCTTCACTGCAGTTGCGTGTGAACATGGCAGACAAGGCATTGCAGACTGCCGAGCGGTGTGTAGCCATAGCTCCGGAGTACAGCGACGGTTATCTGTTGCTCGGTCTGGCACAGATACATACCAACGAGAAAGAGAAAGGATTAGGCAATCTGCGTAAAGCCCTCGAGTTGGGGAATGAGCAAGCGCAAGGACTCCTCGATAAATACGGGAAATAATTAGCTGATTTACACCTTATTACATTATGAAGGGTAAAAACAGCGCATATATTGACTATTATTACGCTATTTTTGCAAAAAAAACAAAATAAATTTCCGTAAACCGAGGAAAAGCCGTATCTTTGCAATCCAATTTAAAAAATTATCATAAAAAAATTATATAAAAATGACTAAAGCACAAATTATTGAGGCAATCTCTCAAGAGACAGGTCTGGCAAGAAAAGACGTGTCAGCCACCGTTGAGGCATTCATGAACGCAGTAAAGAATAGTCTTGTAGAAAAAAAGGAAAACGTATACCTTCGTGGTTTCGGTAGTTTTGTCGTTAAGCACAGAGCTGAGAAGACTGCCCGTAACATCACCAAGAATACCACTTTGCTTATCGCAGCTCACGATTTCCCCAGCTTCAAGCCTTCTAAGAGCTTGGTTGCCAAGATGAGAGGTGAATAATAAGAAGAAAAATCATTATCAACAATAACATTTAAAATATTAAGGCTATGCCAAACGGAAAGAAAAAGAAGGGTCATAAGATGGCCACTCACAAACGTAAAAAGAGATTAAGAAAGAATCGTCATAAGAGCAAGTAATCCTTGCTCTTATGTCTTTTCCTTTCAAAGAAAAAGACAACAGCAAATCAAGAGCAGATGACCAGCGAATTAGTAATTGATGTACAACAGAATGATGTGTCGATTGCTCTGCTGGAAGACAAAAACCTTGTTGAATATCAGACAGAGCCTCGCTCAGCATCGTTCTCCGTTGGAAACATCTATGTGGCCAAAGTAAAGAAACTGATGGCCGGACTGAATGCTAGTTTCGTGGATGTAGGTTATGAACGTGATGCTTTTCTGCATTATCTTGATTTAGGTAGTCAATTCAATTCTTATGAGAAGTACCTCAAACAGGTACAAAGCGACAGAAAGAAACTCTATCCATTTGTAAAGGCCAGTCGCCTGCCCGATCTGAAGAAAGACGGCACTGTTGCCAACACCTTACAGAAAGATCAGGAAGTATTGGTTCAGATTATCAAAGAACCGATTTCTACCAAAGGTCCCCGTCTTACCGGGGAATTGAGTTTTGCCGGACGTTATCTGGTGCTCATGCCTTTCGATGATAAGGTTTCTGTTTCTTCTAAAATCAAAAGCGGTGAAGAGCGTGCCCGCCTGAAGCAACTCATCCAAAGCATCAAACCCAAGAATTTCGGGGTTATCGTGCGGACAGTGGCAGAAGGAAAGAGAGTGGCTGAGCTTGATACCGAACTGAAGATCCTCCTAAAGCGTTGGGAGGATGCCATTACGAAAGTACAGAAGACCACCCAACGACCGCAGTTGGTCTATGAGGAGGAAAGCAGGGTGGTGGCGTTGCTGAGAGACTTGTTCAACCCCTCTTACGAGAATATCTACGTCAATGATGAACAAGTGTTCAATGAGGTGAAAGACTATGTCACCCTGATAGCCCCTGAGAAGGCGAGCATCGTCAAGCTGTACACCGGTAATGTGCCTATTTTTGACAACTTTAATGTTTCCAAGCAGATTAAGTCAAGTTTCGGCAAGACAGTCAACTACAAGCATGGAGCCTATCTGATTATCGAGCATACTGAGGCTATGCATGTAGTGGATGTGAACAGCGGCAACCGTACCCGTTCAGAGAAAGGTCAGGAGGGTAATGCACTGGAGGTGAACTTAGGTGCTGCTGATGAACTGGCGAGACAACTGCGCCTGCGCGACATGGGAGGAATAATCATCGTAGACTTCATCGACATGAATCTTGCTGAAGACCGTCAGATGCTCTACGAGCGCATGTGTAAGAACATGCAGAAAGACCGTGCCCGCCATAATATCTTGCCGCTGAGCAAGTTCGGGCTGATGCAAATTACGCGCCAGCGTGTTCGTCCTGCTATGGAAGTAAATGTAGAAGAAGAATGTCCAACCTGTTTTGGCAGTGGAAAGATCAAGTCGAGTATTCTTTTCACCGATCAGTTAGAACATAAGATTGATTATCTGGTCAACAGTATTGGCATGAAGAAGTTCTACCTGCATGTCCACCCGTATGTAGCTGCCTACATCAATCAGGGCTTCGTCAGTATGAAGCGCCGTTGGCAGATGAAATACGGACTAGGTGTGCATATCATTCCTTCACAGAAGATGGGTTTCTTACAATATGCTTTTTATGATGGTAAGAAACAATTTATCGATATGAAGGAAGAGATTGAGACTAAATAAATCAGGGGGCCGACGCCCCCTGATTTGTTTTAATACTCTACCTTATCCTCTTTCTCCTCCCATTCCTTAAACGACTGGAGAGCTTCATCATGCAGGATGAAGGTCTGTTGTAACTCCCTCTCTTCCATCGGTTTATCCAACTCCTGATAGATAAACTGATCACTGAATCCTATCCGGTCGGCATCATTCTGGTTACAACCGCAGTACACATGACTGATATGCGACCAGTAGATAGCGCCCAAGCACATCGGACAGGGTTCGCAAGAGGTATAGATCACGCTACCGCTCAGATCGAAGGTCTTCAATTTCTTACACGCTTCGCGGATAGCACTCACCTCCGCATGAGCCGTCGGGTCATTGTTCGCCGTCACACGGTTGACACCCGTTGCCAGTATCTTACCATCTTTTACGATGACGGCCCCGAAGGGTCCACCGCCATTCCTTACATTCTCTACGGCTAAGGCTATCGCCTTCCGCATATATTTATCATTTTCTTTTTCCATGATATTGTAGTTAATGAGTTATTGAATTTCGAGACTTCGAGATCTCGAGATTACGAGATCTCGATATTTTTGACACTTCGTCATCTCGAGAAAAAACTTTAAATCTACGGCCGATATTTCGCGTCTGTACCGAAGTCGGAAGGTTTGTTGCCCATCACAAGTTCCAGGGTACCTCCCTGCTGGATATCCTTGAAGTCGATATACGAATAAGGATAATCCTTACCGTTGAGCTTCGCCTTCTGAATATAGATATTCTCACTGCTGTTGTTCTTGGCGACAACCGTGAAACGCTTGCCCTCTCCTACCGTCATCGTCACCTTGTCGAAGAGCGGGGAACCGAAGACATAACGACCGCCGGCGGGCTCTACCTGATAGAAGCCCATGGCTGAGAGGATATACCATGCCGACATCTGGCCGACATCCTCATTACCACACAGTCCATCCTTATTCAGATGGTACTGCGTACGCATCACCTCACGCACTCTTTCCGCCGTCTTCCAAGGCTGTCCCACATAATTATAAAGGTATATCACATGATGACTCGGTTCGTTACCATGGGCATACTGGCCAATCAGTCCACTGATATCCGGTGGTGCCTCGCCGGTCAGCGTACTGTCGATGACAAAGAGAGAGTCCAACTTGGTGATGAAAGGCTGCTCGCCGCCGAAGAGCGATACAAGGCCGGGCACATCATGAGGAACCAGCCAGATATACTGCCAGGCATTACCCTCGGTATAGTCTTTTATCTTGTTCAACTCCGGTGCACAGGGATCGAAGGGCTCATGCCATGTGCCATCGATCGTACGGGCACGCATAAAACCGGTATTCGCATCGAAATAATAATGATAGGAATCAGCCAACGGCTTGAAGAAAGAATCACCGGTGGCCCGATAGGCTGCCCCATAGGCGATGGCATACTCCATTCCCTTGCCGATCGACTCCTCACCCTGTACTTCACCGAAAGGCACAAAACCACAGTCCATCAACATCTCATGAGCATCCGGATGAGAGCCTACCGACTCCTTCATCGCCTCAATAGCTAACGGGCGGTTCACCTTAAAGCCTTTCATCATCATATCTGCCAACACAGGAATGGCAGGGTTACCGACCATGCAGTCGGTCTCACAACCCATCAGATGCCATACCGGCAGTTTTCCCTGCTCCTGATAGATACGCAGCATCGTCTCCGCGATATCACTTTGTTTTTCAGGATGTATCAACGATGACAGCGGATGCCAA
>JAEEZP010000094.1 GCA_016291915.1 Prevotella sp.
CTGATCCTTGCGATAGTTCTCATAACTGGTACCTGCCAGGAACTTGAAGTTGTGCTGGTTGACATCAAACTCATAGTTGGCAGTGGCCTCAAACATATCGTGATAGTCATTATTCTTGTTTCTATCCAACTGGTTGGGATTATTCGTCTGCTGACGGATGGTTGTTCCATTCATCGCATACCAAGCGAGCCAATGTCTCTCTGAACGCTGGTTATAATAACCGGCACGACGGCTGGCACTCAGGTTGAAGCGCAGACCTTTGACAAGGTTCTTGATGGTCAGCTCACCCTTACCGAGAAAAGCCTCATAGAGTGATTCATTGGTTCCGCCATTCTTCAACATATCGATGGCATTCACCTGTAAGTCACCGGAATACGGCTGCGAACCGTAGTTAGGCGTCTCCTCGGGTTGCCATATCAACTGACGGGCACGGGCTCCGTACAGGGTATTCAGGATACTACCTGCGCCATTCGAAGGACTGTTGTTTTTCCTTGACTGATACTGCAGGTTGACACCCAGCTGGAGGTATTTGTTGATCTCTGCACTCACCTTCGCATGGAGGTTGACACGGGTGGTGTTGTTCTTGGCATATTTCAACATACCGTCTTTATGGAAATAGTTTCCACTGACGAGGTAGTTGATCGTCTTACTACCACCACTCACGGAGATAGAGTGATTGGTCTGACCGGCATAGTCACGGGTACCTTCCTCTACCCAGTTGGTGGCTGTAAACTGTTCCCAACGGCCGTTATTGTTGTTGGGATAATAGTTGAAGTTAGGATTGGCCACCCAAGTGGTCTTCTCCTTATTCCACTCATAGGAACCACCGGCATTGTAACGACCGATATTGATCCACTGCTGTTCTTCCCATGCTGGCAGACGCTCAGGCATGTTAGCAGGGGTGTTTATGGCATAGTAACCGTTATAGGAAATCTTCGGCTTGCCTTCCTCACCGCTCTTGGTGGTGACCAGGACAACACCGGCAGCTGCACGGGCTCCATAGATAGCACAGGCAGAGGCATCCTTCAACACGGAGATGCTCTCAATATCATCGGCATTGAGCAGGGAGATATCACCCTCCACGCCATCGATCAATACCAAGGCTGATGTGGTGTTGGCAGAAGAGAAACCACGGATACGCAGACCGGAGGTCTCTGAACCCGGCTCACCACTGTTACGGAGAATAGCTACACCGGGCAGTTCTCCCTGCATGGCACTAAGCACATCACTGGTTGGCTTGGCAGCCAACTTATCACCATCAACGGCAGTCACAGCTCCTGAGAGGTTTACTTTCTTCTGTGTGCCATAACCCACTACGACAACCTCTGAGAGGGTCTTGTCATCTTCATTCATCAGGATATTGCCGGAAGCTCTCGAAGCAGCCAGCTCACGTGTGACATATCCTACATATGAGAATGATACCGTGGCATTCTGACGAACACTGAGGACGAACTTTCCATCAAGGTCCGTCACAGTTCCGTTAGATGTACCTTTTTCTACTACACTGACTCCAATCATTGGATCGTTCGTGCTTGCATCAAGCACCGTTCCACTGATGGTCCGAGATCCCTGAGCCAATGCTCCTACATCAAAAAGGAAAAACAAACAACCAACGAGCATAAGTCGTATGATTTCCCATGAAACAGTTTTTAATTGCATAATATTTTTATTTAAAATTTGGTTTGTACAAAATTATAAAATAATCAAATGCCCCCTTGCCTAATATGGACATGAATATGGATATTTCAGAAATCTAAAAACACATAAGTTGTTATATACAAGTGTATTACACATTTAGACACCCTTTGGAAAATATGGATGTCACCCGCTGTTTTATAAAGGTTTTCAAGGCTTCAACCTTAAACTTTTGATATAATCACGCTGGGGGTGGCAGTTGTCGAAACGACAATTCTCTATAAACTGTGAGAGTAACTGCCGTACGGTCTCCTGCCGGGGATGCGCCTCACGCATCTCCTTGAACGTCTTCCTCGGAGCCTCAGAGTATTTCACGACAACACTGTCCCAGTGCTCGGGCTTAGAGAATCCCATCATACACGAACCATCCACCTTCTTATAGGGCCAGAAGGTATAACCGATATTCAGCTGTTTCATCAACTTGACGAAACGCGTCTGCCACTCGATGGTATTATGACCGATCTCGCCCATATACATCGGTAAGCCGGTCTTTTCACGGAACTCGAGATAGTCCTTGATAGCCTCTGCCGTGGGCTCATTACCATAACGATGACAGGTGTACATGATATTGTCATCAAACGTCCAGTCGGTGAACATATAGAAATCACTGTTCCAACGGGCACCTCCCAAGAGGATAACATGGTTCTTATCCACCTGGCGGATGGCATTCACAGCCCGTTTATACAAGGGTTCGAGCTTGTTGTTAAGGGCCTCCTTATTCTCGAAATGAGGGGCGATAGGCTCGTTCATCAACTCATAACCGAGGATTACCGGCTCATCCTTATAACGGGCGGCTATGCGTTGCCAGATGTCACAGAACAACTGTTGACTGGCTTCACTGTCGAAGAGCCAGGGATAGCCATAACTGTCATCGATATTATCACCGGTCTGTCCACCGGGGCAGTCGTGCATGTCAAGAATCAAATACAGATGATTCTCACGACACCATTTCACGACGGAGTCCACACGACAGAAACCATCCTGATGACTGGTCAAGCCCATATAGTCCTCATCGGTGAACAACTTATAGTGGAAAGGCAGACGGATGGTATTCGCACCCTGCTCACGGATAAAGGCAATATCCTTGCAAGTGATATAGTTGTCCTTGAACTGCTTCCAGAAAGCGGCTGCCTCGTCGGGACCCACCATTTCCTTAAGCAGCAAATCAATCATCCAGGCTGAGTTGACACTCTTAAACCCGAACATATACCCTTCAGGATTTAACCAGTTTCCCAGGTTCGTCCCCTGGATATACAACTTCTCTCCGTTGGGCTGAATAAGATCCATACCCTTCACATGCACAAAGCGTCCCCCGGCCTGTACGCCAAGGACGACCATCAACAGCATGCATGTCACCAATCTAATCTTTAATTTCAACATATCTTTATATTTTATTTTCAATACAGAATATACTTTGGTTTCAACACAGAGGTATAGAGTTACAGAGGATTTATAATTATAATAACTCTCGTTTCTGTTTGCAAAATTAATAAGAAGAAAAACACGTAACATCCCCATCAAGATACAAATATGGATTATTTCACCTTACTCACACAACAAAAGAACTATATATCAACAACTTACGAAAAATAATTTGCAAAAATGATATAGACAGATCATCAAAAAAATATAACTTTTCTTATCATAAAAATAAAATAATTGTTCAGCAAGGGATAACGATAGAAAAAAAAGATTACCTTTGTAACAGAAAATGATAACAACCTATGAAACGTATCTTACTAACCATGATAACCACACTCCTCTTCTGTCATGTGCACGGAGAAGGACATGTCAACCTGGACTCACTCTATCGCGTCTTGGATGCAGCCATCGACTCTGCCGATATCTTCCTGCAGAAAAAAGAACAACAGATAGCAAACCTTAAAGAGGAATATCTCAAGGCAAAGACGGAGATGCAGCAATACGAAGCGGCAACAAAGATATTCATGGAATATATCCCCTTTGAAAACGACTCTGCCATTGCTTATCAATACCGCTGCATCGAACTGGCAAAGAGCATGGGAAGAGATGATCTGCTCGCAACCGCCACCATCAGTCTGGCAAACCAACTGTCAAACTCAGGATTCTACAATGAGGCACGCATCCATCTGAGTGAGGTACCCGGGCAATACTTTGGCGACGAACATCTCATAGCCATGAACCGTCTCTATGGTGAGATGGGGTTCTACTCGCATGACCCCAAACTAAGCCAGGCCTTTCACCAACAGGCAAACGAGATGAGAGCCACACTGCTGGAACGCCTTGACACGACTTCTATGACATGGTTGTCTTTCCGCACAAATTTACTAAACAACGAGAATAAACAAGAGGAAGCACTAACATATAGTGACCGGTGGATGCAGGCATGCGAACCCGGCACACGCCCTTTTGCCATCATGGCATTCTTCCGTTCAGAGATTTACAGAAAACTCGGGGATGTGGAGATGCAGCGTTACTGGC
>JAEEZP010000095.1 GCA_016291915.1 Prevotella sp.
AGCAATGGATGGCAAGCCATACGCATGGGGTACCTGGGGTTCACCGGTGGCTAAAGTGCAGTTGGGTGGTAACAACAAACTGACGGTTTCTAACATCAGCATCAGTGAAACACTGAATTATGATATCAACAGCTGGCTCACCGCCAATGCCAACGTGGGTTATAACACCAGTTCAGCATGGCGTAATACGGTGCAGAACAGCATTCAGTATTATAACTATGCCGGAAACTCCCCTACGTTGAAGGATCCGTCACAGGCAAATTCTAATTTTACACAGACGAACTCACGTACAGATTTTTATTCTGTATCCGGCTATCTGAATGCTCATAAGACATTTGCCGACGTGCATAACTTCAGTCTTACACTTGGTGCACAGTATGAATTCAAGCAGTATACTTATTTCGGAACGAAGGTTAAGGATATTCAGGAGGGCTTGGAGATAGTGAACGGTGCAGGTGAAATAACCCTGACAGGAAATGAAGATCTTTACGAGAATTCCATCATGTCTTACTTCGGCCGTTTCAATTACGACTATGCAGGAAAGTATCTCCTTGAGTTCAACGGACGTTATGATGGTAGCTCGAAATTTTTACCTGAGAACCGCTGGGACTTCTTCTGGGGTGTCTCTGCAGGTTGGCGTATCTCCGAGGAACAGTTTATGAAGAATATTGGATGGATAAGCAATTTGAAACTCCGTGCTTCCTATGCGGAAATGGGTAACCAGAGCGGTATCTCCAACTACGACGGTGTGCAACTCTATGACCTCAATTCAGCAACAGGTGCATACGTTGGAAATGATAAACTATCCTACATCGCTACTTCAGGTGTGCTGGCATCCAAGAGTCGTTCTTGGGAGCGTATCAAGAACTATAACATCGCAATTGATTTCGGCTTCAACATTCTGAAAGGTAACCTGAGTGGTACGGTGGAATATTTCCAGAAACGTAACGACAATATGCTTGTGGGAATCACCTTCCCAGCCACACTGGGTGACAAGGCTCCTTCTGCAAATGCAGGTAAATTCAAGGACTGGGGCTATGAAGGACAGGTGACTTACCGAGGTCATGTCGGCAAGGTTGACTACCATGTCGGCGGAACACTGACATTTGCCCGCAACGAACTTACCGACTATGGTGCAACAACTGTGCTCACCTCTGGTTATCGTTCCAATACACAGGGTTATCCTTTGAAGAGCATCTTTGGACTTCGCTATGCAGGAAGAATAGAGAATGCTGAGCAGTTAACAGCCTATTTGGGTAAATACTATGAGAATAATGGTATCGGCATGCCCTCTAACCTGCGAATAGGTGATAACATGTATTGTGATGAGAATGGTGATGGTAAACTCGATGAGAAAGATTATATCTATCTCGGAAGTGATGATCCTGAGATCAGCTACTCATTCAACTTCGGTTTAGGTTATCAAGGTTTCGACCTGAATGTGGTTTTCCAAGGTGCTGCCAACCGTTTTGTCTATCGTGATATCAACAACTTCACAGTGCCTATGCGTGCCCTCTATACCAATACCACCAATGCTTCGGTAGGTAATACATGGTCGCCTGAGAATAAAGATGCCTGGTATAACCCCTATACCACAGACAGTAACATCAACAATTATAATTATCAGGCAAACTCACTCACCGCTCAGGATGGACGATATCTTCGTCTGAAGAATGTGACAATAGGTTATACTTTCCCGAAGTCATTACTGAAGAAGACCGTTGTACTGCAGGGCCTGCGTCTCTACGTGACAGGTACAGATCTCTGGGAAACAACAAAAATCAAGGACGGATGGGATCCTGAAGCCAAGCGTGATGCTTCCGGCGTGGGTCGTTATCCCTTCACACGTAGCTTCACATTCGGTGCAAACTTTACATTCTAAAACAGAAAGGAGAATAATTATGATGACTAAGATATATAAAACGATTTGCGCCTTCTGTATCATCTTCGGTATGAGCAGTTGTCTGGACTTAGATCCGAAAGCAGACTTAGGCGACAACCTGGTGTGGAGCAAAGCAGATAACTTCCAACTGTTTGCCAACCAGTTCTATGGATGGACTCGTGATTTTCAGAGTGGATCCAACTATGCTTCTGGTCTCAGTGACGGCCCCCACAGTGATTACCGATCCGACTTGATCTGTACAAGCAGCATCAATACATATAGCCAGGGAACAAATGCCATCCCAGCTACCGACGGTAACTATACCACGCTTTATAAGCGTATCTATTATACCAATCTTTTGTTGAAGAACGCCGAGGGCTTCGACAATCAGAATGTCATTGCCACACCGATGGGAGAAGCTCTTTGGTTCCGTGCATATCTTCATTTTGAACTGGTACAGCTCTATGGTAATACCCAACTGTTAACCACGCCACTTGATATGGACAGCGAACAGCTTTATGGACCACGTGACGATCGTGGCGTTGTTATCGATCAAATAATTAAGGATTTGCAACAGGCAGCCACTTTACTTCCCGCTGCTCCGGCAGCAGCTGGTCGATTGGGTAAAGATGCCGCCAACGCAATGCTTTCTCGTGTAGCCCTTTATGAGGGAACGTGGCAGAAGTTCCATAATAATAATTCTTCCCGCGCAAACGAATTGCTGACCATTGCCAAGAACGCAGCCGAAGCTGTTATGAGTGCCGGAAACTACAGCCTTTTCTATAACGAGACATTAGGTAAGGACAGTTATCGTTATCTCTTTACACTTGAGGATGGCGGACAGTGTAATCCTGCCAATCTTGCAAAGAAAGACAATACTGAGTATATTATGACAACCCGTCATCGTGACGGCGATAAGATGGCGCTGAATATTACCCACGCTATGCAGGGTAATGTGTGTTATCCAACGAGAAAGATGGCAAACCTCTATCTGTGTCAGGATGGTCTTCCTGTTGAGAAATCCAAGGTCTTCCAGGGTTATGCTCAGGCTACCTCTGAGTTCCAGAACCGCGACAACCGTATGGATGGGACCATGCTCTATCATGGTGAGAAGAACTGGAACAATGATGGAAAATGGCGTACTAAATGGACTGATGAGGATCTAAATGATTGTCTGACTGCCAATGTGAGATCCAACAGTGGTTATCAAACACAGAAATGGGCTGTCGAGCGTAAAGTGGACGACTACTATGAGGCTATGGACTATCCTGTAATCCGTTATGCAGAGGTTTTGCTTAACTATGCAGAGGCTGTCTATGAGATGGGTGAGAATATTTCAGATGCAGATCTTGACAAGAGTCTGAACCTTGTCCGTCTGCGTGTGAATCCCGATATGCCGAAACTAAGTAACAGCTTCGTCACTTCTAATGGTTTGAATATGCGTGAGGAAATACGTCGTGAGCGTTCAGTAGAGCTCTTACTTGAGGGTTTCCGTATCGACGACTTGAAGCGTTGGGCTACCGCTCCTACTGAGATGCCTCAGGATCAGCTTGGTGTAAAAGTAACAGGAACATGGTTTGAGGCTAACTGGTCTGGTCAGGCACGACAACTCAACTCCGACGGATGTATCATTATGTATACAGGTCGTACATGGAATGATAAACTCTATCTCTATCCACTCCCAAGCGATCAGTTGCAGTTGAATCCACAACTGGGACAGAATCCCGGATGGCAGTAATAATCAGTTAATAGTTTAAAATGAATAGTTATGATTACTAAAAACATTAAAAATATTATTTTCACAGGCTTTTTCATGCTGGCAATGACAGCTGTGCTCCTGTCCTGTGATGACAAAGAGGCTCCTATAGCCGACCTCCAACCGGCCTACTGCCCTGCTACTATCGAGTTCAACTTGCCCGATAATTTGGAACAGTTGGTATATACTGATGAAACTGGAGCACGTGTACTACCGCTGATTAAGGGTGAGCATATATCACTACCCTATACGATGACTCCTGATAATATCACTTTCCCCAATGTGGTATGGACATCCAGCAATCCGGATATCGCTTCTGTCGATGACCAGGGTAATGTGGAGGCTCTGAGTGGTGACGGCATCGGATACAGTATTGTTCAGGTGGCTCCTGTAGGAATGTTCTCCGGTAGTGGTGTGAACTGTAATTTGAAAATCCGTGTCTCTAATCAGTTGGAAAAGGCAACGGGCATCAGCGTATCTGTTTCAGGCTCAGAGGTGTATGCTGGTGAGACCTTGCAGGCATGGGCAACCATTATGCCAGAGACCGCAACCTACCGTACTGTAAAATGGACCAGCTCTAACGAGTCGGCTGCAACCATAGATGCCAATGGCGTTATTACCGGTCAAAAGACCTCAGCAATGCGCACACCTGTAACAATCACAGCAACGTCGCTCGATGGAAGTAATGTCTATGGCACAGTGGAGATTATTGTCCTTCAGATCGTACAGCCGCAAAATATCACTATCGATCAATCGTATGCAGCACCTAATTATTACTGTGCTATTAATGAGAAGTCTATCGAATTGCCATTTACAACCGTGCCTGCCGAATGTACGAAGTCACTCATCGAATGGTCATCAAGTGATGAGTCGATCGCAACTGTTGAGGGTGGTGTGGTGAAATTCAACCAGAGTGGTAACTTTGGTGATGTGACCATCAAGGCCCGTTGTCCTGAAACAGGTAATGAGTCGACAATAAAACTGAATCTTGCCGCAGGTCTGATCCGTGAGACTTATCATAACCCGAACCAGTATTCCTGGTATAACGCTAAACAGAGTGGAAATGGAACCTCTTCTTCTCACGTATGGCACGATGGTTATATCACAATCACCACATATAAACAAAATGCAACCAATCAGCGTGCCGATATCCGTTGCTGGGATGCCCATACGTGGTTCCATGCAGGCAACTATCCTATCTTTGCCTTCCGAATGGACGATGTGAAGGATCTCGGTCATGGTATCACCAGCCGAAATATCAATATTGACGCTGTGGGTAAATCTGCCAGTGGTGCCGACTACAAGGCTATTGCCAACGGTAACAACAAGTATCTGCACGACTACAAGTGTTCTGACGGTAGTCATGTCTTCATCTACGATCTATCACAGCAGGCTTGTGGTACAGGTGGACTGATGCCGACGAATGAGACGGTTGACTTTACCACACTGCAGATCAAGCATGCCGATATGAGGACGGTAGAATATCAATTCGAGTATAATCTCTATTGGGTACAGACCTTCAAGACAATGGCCGATCTGGAGAATTATGTCAAGAGTGAAGGACTCACTTGGGAAGTGATTAAATAGTTCATAGTTCATGGTTCATAGTTCATAGTTTAGAACTTTTTTAGAAATATATGAGTATTAAGAATATATGTATTGTAGGATTGGTTTGTTGCGGTATGTCCGCAACAGCCACTTCCTGCCGCGAGAATGAATTTGGTGAGGTTGACCTCTCGATGCCAGAGGAAACATACGTCCCGGTAACAGCTCAATACAGTTATGCCGGTGGCCATTGTGCCATGTTCACCGATGCCGACTTTGCCCGTGTGAAGCAGTCGCTCGACAACGGCTCTGCACCCCAGGCCGTGAAAGACGAGTTTGCTAACCTGAAGTTATCCAACTATACCATGCTTACCTACACGCCGAATCCTCAGACGAAGATTGTACGTGGAGATGCTACGGGAACGGGATTTGATAAGGAGAACTATGGTTATGCGATGAGAGATGCGGCTGCCGCATACCAGATGGGTATCCTCTGGCGTCTGACAGCTGATGACCGTTATGCCGCTAAGGCAGTGGAGATCCTGAATGGCTGGGCAAACAAATGTACGGAGATTGCTTCCAATGATGCCAACCAGGTACTGGCTGCTGGTGCACAAGGTATGACCTTTGCCAACGCTGCCGGTATCCTCTATGACTACAGTGGTTGGACAACCTCTCAGCGTGAACAGGTGAAACAGTGGCTCGTCACTGTCTTTGGCTCAAAGAATAAGAACTTTCTCGATACACACACCGGCTCTAATGTCTGTGCGGAACACTACTGGTCAAACTGGGATCTGGTGAATATGTGTTCATATTTCTCTATCGGTGTGCTGACGGAAAATAATGACATGGTGAACTATGTAGTTAACTATTTCTATCAGGGTGTGGGTAACGGCTGTATAAAGAGATTGATACGTGGTATTCATAGTGACCCCCTGGGCACTGGTGAGATTATCTGTCAGAATCAGGAGTCAGGGCGTGACCAGGGACACTCTGAGATGTCTGCCATGGTAAGTGCTAACCTGGCACAGATGGCATGGTCGCTATATCAGGCGAATCCCTCTGTGAAAGAACTGGATTTCTTTTCTGCTAATGACAACGCCCTGATGAGGATGGGTGAGTATGTTGCACTATTCAACCTTCGCAGCGGCAGTGATAACGCTAACAAGAATGGCACTTGGATGGTGACAGCCGCACAGATGCCTTTTACGGAGTTTAAGTACTGCATCGACTGTACCTGTCGTGATAAGAACCACGGTGCTGTCCACACTCAGGCTGCTGATGACGACGGCCGTGGCGGAGTTCGCCCGGGCTGGGAGATATTTGTTGCCCATTACAAGTCTGTCGCCGGACATAAGTACATTGATCAAATGGCTAACAAACTGCGTCCCGAGGGTGGATCAGGTGAGAGTTTGAACCGTTATGGTGACAACTCAGGAGCCTTTGACCAACTCGGTTGGTGCACGTTGATGCTTTATCAATAATAGGTAATAGTTATTCTATCAACTGTTCAATTCGTCTTTCACAGATGGATTGAACAGTTTTTTATGATTACATAATCAGGGAAAAAAAGTCTATTCATTATAGTTAACAGTTTCTTAGAAGGATATCCACTCGTCTGAAGATAATAAAACAACATAATGATGAATAAAAGAATACTTTTCATAACCGGCCTTGTTTTGATCGTCAGTTTAGCTAAAGCAGAAAACCGACGGTTATGGTATCAGCAGTCGGCCACCCATTGGCTGGAGGCATTACCTATCGGCAACTCCCATTTGGGAGCCATGGTATATGGTGGCGCCGACACCGAACAGATACAGTTGAATGAGGAAACGTTCTGGTCGGGGGCTCCTCATAACAATAATAGCTTAGAAGCAAAAGAGCACCTGCAGGAAGTGCGTCAACTCATCTTTGAAGGTAAAGAGGCTGAGGCACATAAGGTTATTGATAAGCATTTTTTCAAAGGTCCGCATGGTATGCGTTTCTTACCCTTAGGTGATGTGTTCATCAAGTTTTGGAATCATCAGAATGCAAAACAATACGAACGTGAGTTGAATATTGACGATGCAGTAGCCAGTGTCAGCTACAA
>JAEEZP010000096.1 GCA_016291915.1 Prevotella sp.
GCTGGACCTCTATAACTCCAAGACCTACCTGCAGACAGAAGACTGTAACTACCGTGACTTTAATCCGGAATTCTCGAGAGAGACTTATATAGAAAGGTTACAGCGCATTCCTACTATTATGGAACTGCCTTATAACGAGATCGTACAGAAATTCATCGACCGTTATGCCGTGCGCCTGCGTCGCTCGGTAAGCTATATGCTTGGAGCCGCCAACTTCTACATGCCTTTATTTGAGCAGGCACTGGAAGCATACGACATCCCCCTTGAACTCAAATACCTGCCGGTGATAGAATCGGCACTGAGTCCAAAGGCAACGTCGAGGGTGGGTGCTGCAGGACTGTGGCAGTTTATGCTGGCCACCGGAAAACAATATGGACTAGAGGTAAACAGTCTGGTTGACGAAAGACGAGATCCTATCAAGTCTTCTTATGCTGCAGCCCACTATCTGAAGGACCTCTATAAGATCTATGGCGACTGGAGTCTGGTGATTGCAGCCTACAACTGCGGACCGGAGAATATCAACAAAGCCATACATCGTGCCGGAGGAGAGAAAGACTATTGGACCATATACAAGTATCTTCCACGTGAGACACAGGGATATGTACCGGCATTCATCGCTGCCAACTATATAATGACATACTATTGTGACCATAATATATGCCCTATGCGTACACAACTGCCACTGAAGTCGGATACTATCATGGTAAACCAGGATGTACACTTCCAACAGATCAGTAGTGTTACAGGTATCAGCATTGATGAGCTAAGGTCGCTGAATCCGCAGTATCGTAAGGATATCGTCAATGGAAACACCAAACTCTCCGTTATCCGAATGCCTCAGAACTATATCAATGCCTTTATCGACAACGAGGACTCTATCTACAACTTCGAACCGGAGAAATATCTCACGAAACGAGCAGAAGTGGAGGTTACGCTCAACGACCAGACCGTCAGTCGACAGACTACCGTACGAGGCAAAAAGAGTTCTGCCCGCAGAGGAAGTAGCAAGAGCCGCCACCGGAACAGACGTGGCTCGTCAGGCAAGAGTATAACGGTGAAATCAGGACAGACATTATCCCAGATAGCAAGAAAGAACCATACTACCGTTGCCAAGCTGAAGAAGTTGAATGGTATTAAAGGCTCTACCATACGATCGGGTAAGAAACTCCGAGTGAAATAACAAAACTGAACACCTATGGAAGAAGAGAACAAAAAAGACATAATCGATCCGGAAGAGAAACTGGTTGACGATGCATTTCAATATCTGTTGGACTGTTATCTGAAATCACGCCATCGTAAGAAAGTAGAACTGGTTACGAAGGCATTTAATTTTGCGCGCCAGGCTCACAAAGGAGTGAAACGCCTTTCTGGAGAACCTTATATCATGCACCCCATAGCAGTAGCGCAGATAGCCTGCTCGGAGATGGGACTGGGATCTACCAGTATCTGTTCTGCTCTTCTCCATGATGTGGTGGAAGATACTGACTATACCGTTGAGGATATAGAGAATATCTTCGGACCGAAGATTGCACAGATTGTTGACGGACTGACAAAGATCTCCGGAGGTATCTTCGGTGAACAAGCGTCTGCACAGGCAGAGAACTTCAAGAAGCTGCTGCTAACGATGAGTGATGATATCCGTGTTATCCTCATCAAGATCTGTGACCGTCTGCATAATATGAGGACTTTGGAAAGTCAACCAGCAAACAAACAATACAAGATTGCCGGAGAAACACTTTATATCTATGCACCGTTGGCCAACCGTCTGGGACTTAACAAGATCAAGACGGAGTTGGAAAACCTGAGTTTCCGTTTTGAGCATCCAGAGGAATATGCTATTATTGAGAAGAAACTGAAACTTACAAAAGAACAGCGCGAGGAACTCTTTGAGAAATTTACCACTCCCATACGTGAATCTCTTGATAAGATGGGGGTGAACTACCAGATTATCGCACGTGTGAAGAGTCCGTATTCTATCTGGAACAAGATGCAGACCAAGCATGTTTCTTTTGAAGAGATCTACGATATTCTGGCTGTCAGGATTATCTTCACCCCGCATGTTCCGGAAGAGGAGATCAACGAGTGTTTCAATATCTATGTAGCCATCAGCAAGATTTACAAGAGCCATCCTGACCGTTTACGCGACTGGCTCAGTCATCCTAAGGCTAACGGATATCAGGCTCTGCATGTTACTCTGATGTCGAAACAAGGACAGTGGATAGAGGTGCAAATACGCAGTACGCGTATGGATGAGATTGCGGAAAACGGTTTTGCGGCCCACTGGAAATATAAGGAAGGAGAATATGTTACAGAAGATGAGGGAGAACTGAACGACTGGCTGCTCACCATCAAAGAGATTCTTGATGATCCACAGCCTGATGCCATGGATTTTCTGGACGCCATCAAACTGAACCTCTTTGCCTCGGAAATCTTCGTTTTTACACCTAAAGGAGAGATCAAGACCATGCCGGCAGGATGTACGGCTCTTGACTTCGCGTTTCAGATCCACACTTTCTTAGGCAGTCATTGTATCGGTGCTAAAGTTAACCACAAACTGGTTCCTATCAGTTATAAACTTCAGAGTGGCGACCAGGTTGAGATCCTGACCAGCAATTCACAACATGTTAAGGCTTCATGGGTAAACTTTGTCAGTACGGCAAAAGCCAGAGGAAAAATCCAGGCTATTCTGCGTAGGGAAAACAGAGAGATACAGAAACGCGGAGAACTGCTTTTGCAAGAGTTTCTTAAACATAATGACATGGAGTTAAACTCCTCTGTCTTGGATCGTCTCTGTGACGCACATGATATCAAGAAACACGAGGAGTTCTTCCAGGCTTTAGGAGAAAAGAAAATCGTTCTCGGGGAAAAAGATCTCGACGAGTTACACGGAAAGAACAAGAGTAAGAATAAGAACAAAGGATGGAAACATCTTATTCCATTTATCGGAAAGGATAAGGTAAAGGCTGCCGAACAGGTGATGAAACAAAAGGGATACTTTATCGTCCCGAAGGATTTCAACCGCAAGAAGCCTATCTTCATTACTGAAGATAATATTTCACAATTTATTTTTACCAATTGTTGTCATCCCATCCCCGGTGATGATGCCTTGGGATATATAGATAATAAGAACAGAATAGAAATACATAAGCGCAATTGTAGTGTTGCCAACAAGCTGAAAAGCAGCTATGGCAACCGGATTATCGATGTAAAATGGGACATGCACAAACAGATGTTCTTCGATGCTACCATTACGATCAGAGGCATTGACCGTATCGGGTTGCTTAACGAAGTGACACAGGTCATCTCCCAACAGCTGAATGTAAATATCCACCGAGTATTGATCAATTGCGATGATGATATTTTCGATGCTAAGATAGAACTGCGTGTTCACGATCGTGAAGACGTAGGTGTCATTGTAAAAGGGCTCAAAGCCATTGCCGGTTTACAGGAGATTCAACAAATTATATAATTAACTACTTATGAAAAAACTGATCCTTTTAATCCTGTTCGTCTGTGTTAACTTGACAACATGGGCACAGAACCCGTATGACAACCCTGATACGCTTTACGTATCAAGAGACGGTAGTTGTGAGTTTCGTTCCATAGCACAAGCTGTGGAAGTATGTCGTGCCTTTATGGATTACCACAAGGTGATCTTCGTAAAGAAAGGTGTGTACAAAGAGAAAATCGTTATCCCCTCTTGGCTTACCCATATAGAGATATGTGGTGAGGATGCAGAAAATACCATTATCACATGGGATGATCATGCAAACATCAGGATTGCTAAAATAGGTGTGCCTTCTACTCCTGACAATCCAGATCCCCGACAGACGATGGGAACATTCCGTACTTATACAGTTAAGGTAGAAGGCAATTATATCACATTTAAGAATATCACCATAGAGAATAATGCTCCTCGCCGCGGACAAGCTGTTGCCCTGCATACAGAGGGTGATCATCTCGTATTTGTCAACTGTCGTATCTTAGGTAATCAAGACACTATCTATACCGGTATGGCAGGCACACGTCTTTATTTCAGAGACTGTTATATTGAAGGTACTACCGACTTTATCTTCGGCCCTAGCACAGCATGGTTTGAGAATTGTACAATCAAGAGTAAGATCAACTCCTTCGTTACAGCTGCTGCAACACCCAAAGATGTGAAATACGGGTATGTCTTCAATCACTGCAAACTGATTGCTGCACCTGAGGCAGAAAAGGTTTATCTGGGCAGACCTTGGAGACCCTATGCTTATACACTTTTCATGAACTGCGAACTGGGAGGACACATTGTTCCGGCAGGATGGCAGAACTGGGGCAATAAAGCCAACGAGCAGACCGCCCGTTATTTGGAATACAACAACACTGGTGAAGGTGCCAAACCACAGGAACGTGCAGCATGGAGCAAACAACTGACAAAGAAAGAAGCTGCCAAGATAACACCAGAGGAAGTCTTCCGGATGGATAACAACTGGCTACCGGAGTAATCGTCTCTTACCCCCTACTCCGCTATCTTTTTGATACGAAGTAAAAGATAGGGTTGTAGGGGCAGCCACACTTTCTTATTATCCTTATCATAATACCGATAGTCATTGGGGTCACCAAGTTCGTAGACCGTGTCTATCGGTGTTATTGTCATATTCCATGTGTCGATAATCTCCACACGAAAACGATCACCCTTCGCAGGACGCGCATAATCACCATTCTTCGCAGGAAGGTTGAACAACCAACAGTCTTGTACTTTCTTCCCGAAATACAGAAGATAATAGCCATCACCTGCCGTCGAGGTTACCTCATCCCTACTGACATCGGCCATCATGATCGGCTGAGGGACATCGGCTAATATGCTACGGACAAAAGGAATACGCTTCCAAGACTCTCCGCGCCAAGGTCCTCCCTTTGCCCAAAAGATAGTATCATAATCTCCCTCATAATAATGATAACATTCTCCATGAGTGACATAGGTACCACCAACAATACCATTCCACATCCGATACAACATCTCCTGACCACTTAAACGTCCCCAACGACTTTTCAAGTTGCCCTCATATGCCACCTCGTCGAAAATGACTGGTTTAGGATAAATACTTCTTACAATAGATGAGCGTCCTGTCTCAACGACAGGCCCTTCATCCTGAATACTGGTATGGGTAATCCGGTCGTCCATATAATTAAAATAGGTAGCCGTACTGCCATGAACGGATAACAGATGACCATAAGGATCATTCTCCTTAACCATATCTATAAGTGAATTCCAATCGGCCAAACTTTTCCCTTTTACATAATCAAACTCATTAGCCATCGACCACCACACGTTACTGAAACTTGATAGCCGTGCCTGTAAGTAGGACAGATAGAAACGATTCTGTTCCATTGACATCTGATCAAAGCCCCAATACCCTTTGTCATACGGATGGAAAAGGATAAGATCGGCTTCACAGCCAATGGCAGCCAATTGGTCAATACGTTTCTCTAAATTAGCATAGAAAAGAGGATTAGGACGGGTAAAGTCAAACTCATAACGCTCTCCAACTTTATTCTTTAAGACAAAAGGATATTCTTCCGGCAGATCCATACACAGAGAGTAATGCTTGGGGAAGAGACACATACGTACTTTATTAAACTGAGCTGATGCCAATGAACTAACTGTTTGCTCCTGCACATCATTTGCCATGTGTACCCATGCATAGGCTGTTGTGCCGATAGGATGGTATGGTGTACCATCCTCATAAAAGAAAGCCCTACCCTTTGCCGTTACCATTCCATGACCTTTAGAGGCTTCTACACATCGGAACGATCCTTGTTTATTATCTAACTGTTTAAGATTACTCTTGGTAAGGTATTTCCACTCACCGACCTCTTGTGGCATAAAACGGACAACATACCTTCCATCACCATCATAAAAACCGGTTACGGTGATCGTATCACCATTATCTTGCCAGAATGATGCTTTAATGGAAACATCCTGAAACGGGTTACCAAAAACTGAAGCCTGAAATGTTATTTCATAGCGTTGCCAACGGTCTACCGTGTTCTTTTTCGATTGAAATGTAGTGGAATAACTATCTACCGCAAAACACACGATAATAGTCAGTATAAGAAATCGTTGTATACTCTTCATAAGTTTGTCATCTTTTGAGAATACAAATATAGTGATTTTTGTTGAAATTGTTTTTCATAGTTCAGTTTTTTCGTAAATAATACCAAATAAAAAGAGAGGTCTTTCAACCTCTCCTTTTATTCTTTTATATAAGACGTTAATACTATAACAAATCTTATTCAGCCTTTGCCTCTTCTTCAGTAGCTTCAACAGCAGGTGTCTCAACTGTTGTTGCCTCTGCAGCCTTTTTCTTACCACCACGACGGGTACGCTTAGCAGCTGTCTTCGGAGTCTTAGCCATATTCTCATCAAAGTCAACAAGCTCGATGAATGCGATATCAGCACCGTCACCTTTACGAGAGCCTAACTTTATCACGCGGGTATATCCACCTGGACGATCACCTACTTTCTCTGCTACAACTTTGAAAAGCTCTGTAACGGCTTCCTTATTCTGCAGATAACGGAATACTACACGACGTGAATTAGTGGTATCCTCCTTACAGCGAGTAATCAGTGGTTCTACATATTTCTTTAAGGCCTTAGCCTTGGCAAGGGTCGTAGTGATTCTTTTGTGCATGATCAGCGAGATAGCCATGTTGGCCAACATAGCCTGACGATGGTCTGCAGTACGACCCAGATGGTTGAATTTTTTATTGTGTCTCATTGTTTTTTACATTTTACCGATAGAGTTTATTCTCTATCTAATTTGTACTTTGAAATATCAGTTCCAAACGACAGATTCAGACTCTCGAGCAAATCATCAAGCTCAGAAAGCGATTTCTTACCGAAGTTACGGAACTTCAAGAGATCTGTCTTATTGTATTGAACGAGGTCACCCAATGTTTCTACATCAGCAGCCTTCAGACAGTTCAGAGCACGAACAGAAAGGTTCATGTCAACCAAACGTGTCTTCAACAACTGACGCATGTGAAGGATTTCCTCATCAAACTCCTGATTACCCTCTGTATCATTATTCTCAAGCATGATCTTTTCATCAGAGAACAACATAAAGTGGTAAATCAGAATCTTGGCAGCCTCTTTCAGCGCGTCTTTCGGGTGAATGGAACCATCCGTAGTTACCTCAAGCACTAACTTGTCGTAGTCGGTCTTCTGCTCAACACGATACGGCTCAACGGAGTACTTGACGTTGCGGATTGGTGTGTAAATTGAATCAATTGGAATAACGTTGACGTCTGTGCAGAATTCACGATTTTCATCAGCGGGAACATATCCACGTCCCTTATTGATAGTAAGATCCAACTGCATAGATGCCTTTGCATCTAAATGACAAATCACCAAATCTGGGTTTAACACTTCAAATCCAGTCAGATAATTGCTTATATCACCAGCTTTGAACACTGTGGTATTTTCAATGATGATACTTACTTTCTCGTTCTCGAATTCTTCTACTACTTGCTTGAAGCGTACTTGCTTCAGATTCAAGATAATGTTGGTGACATCCTCCTTGACACCAGGTACTGAAGAGAATTCATGCTCAACACCAGCGATCTTGATGGTGTTGATAGCATAACCCTCCAGTGATGAAAGAAGTATGCGGCGCAGTGCATTACCAATGGTAACACCAAAACCAGATTCCAGCGGACGGAACTCGAACTTTCCGTAACGGTCGCTGGCTTCCAACATTACTACTTTATCAGGTTTTTGAAATGCTAATATTGCCATTAACTTAATGATTATTTAGAGTACAACTCAACGATTAACTGCTCCTTAATATTCTCTGGGATGTCGGCACGGTCTGGCTTGTGCAGATACTTGCCACTCTTGGAATTCTCATCCCATTCGATCCATGGATACTTACTATGGTTAAAACCTGCCAGTGATGCCTCAACAACTTCGAGAGACTTTGACTTCTCACGAACGCCAACGATCTGACCGGGCTTTACCGCATATGAAGGAATATTAACCACGTTGCCGTCTACCACGATATGCTTGTGGCCAACGAGCTGACGGGCAGCAGCACGCGTAGGAGCAATACCCATACGGAAAACGACGTTATCCAGGCGGCTCTCCAGATTCTGAAGAAGAACCTCACCAGTGATACCGTCAGCCTTAGCTGCCTTCTCGAACATATTACGGAACTGACGCTCTAACACACCATAAGTGTACTTAGCTTTCTGCTTCTCTGCCAACATGACACCATACTCCGACATCTTGCGACGACGGTTATTGCCATGCTGTCCAGGAGGGAAGTTTCTCCTAGACAAAACTTTGTCTGCGCCGAAGATGGGCTCACCAAAACGACGCGCAATTTTTGATTTCGGTCCTAAAGGTCTTGCCATAAGAAGAAAATAAGATTCTGTTATAGAAAACTAGATTAACTAGATATGCTAGAAATAC
>JAEEZP010000097.1 GCA_016291915.1 Prevotella sp.
AGAAAAAGATGTTTCCCCAGCAGTATGAGAAGTTCATGAGCATACTGGTGAATCAGTTCGGTTATAATCCTTATTTTGAGCGGCGACGCGGTGACCGCCCGATGCCGCCGCAAGAACAGGAAATCGTCTTGGATGCCCTCCACAAGATTGGCATTCAGGAAGAGATGAAGTTTGATGATTATGTAGAACTCATCAACTGGTATGACTGATACCGTGCAGGACAGGCTTTAATATCTAAGATACTTCTTTCGGAACTGAATCCTGTCCATAGTTCCCCCTCACCCATCCTCTCCCCCTCGGCAGGGGGCGAGGCGTTCGGTTCGTCACGGATCCTTTCTATTAACTTGTCAACTCGTCTACTTGTTTACTCGTCTACTGAATATTGGTTGCGATAGCGAAAGGATAAATGGTTTAGAGTCTAGAGTTTAGAGTTGCAATAGCGAGAGAGTCAGGTACACAGATACGATGATTGAAAAACGGTGACGGAGTCAGTGCGAGGACCTGTTTGAGCGAAGCGAGTCCCGCAGCACAGTTTTTCAGAATCGTAATCTGTTCTGACTCGAAGCGTGCAACGAGCTCTCTCTTGCTTACTTCTCTCTGGCGGTACAGAGAGAAGTAAAGAAAGGGTACAGAGAGAAGTAAAGAAAAGGAACAGAGAGAAGAACATATAATAACATTATTAAAAATATACTCTATATGACAAACATTGAAATCCCCGTATTACTACTCACGGGGTATTTAGGCAGCGGCAAGACAACACTCTTGAATCGCATACTGCAAAACAAACAAGGTATCCGCTTCGCCGTCATCGTCAACGATATCGGTGAAGTGAACATCGATGCTGACCTGATTGAAAAGGGCGGTATCGTCAACCAACAGGACGACAGCCTCGTAGCCCTGCAGAACGGATGTATCTGCTGCACACTGAAGATGGATCTCGTACAACAGTTGTACGACCTCATCAGCATGCGGCGCTTCGACTATATCGTCATCGAAGCCAGCGGCATCTGCGAACCCGCACCTATCGCACAGACCATCTGCTCCATGGCCGACATGGCACCTGAGGTGATCAAGAACGGACTGCCACGACTCGACTGCATCGTGTCTGTCGTCGATGCACTGCGACTGCAGGATGATTTTGCCGGCGGTGCTGCGCTGCTCAAAGACAACCTCGAAGAGGAAGATATCGAGAACCTCGTCATCCAACAGATAGAGTTCTGTAATATCATCCTCCTCAACAAAGCCTCCGACGTTCCTGCCGACAAGCTCGCACGTATCAAGGAGGTGATACGCGCCCTGCAACCCAAGGCAGCCATCATCCCCTGCGACTATGGTGATGTGCCGCTCGAGAAGATCATCCATACCGGGTTGTTCGACTTCAACAAGGTGGCTACCTCTGCCGCATGGATACAAGAGATAGAAGGACATGACCATGATGATGACGATGATGATGACGACCACGATCACGAGCATCACCACGACCACGACCATGATGACGATGACGACGACGACGAGCACGATCACGAGCATCACCACGACCATGACGACGATGATGACGATCACGACCATGAGCATCACCACGATCATCACCATCATCATCACCATCACCATCATGACGGCGGTGAGGTGGAGGAGTACGGCATCGGTACCTATGTGTATTACCGTCGTGCCCCGATGAACCTCTCCCTCTTTGACGATTTCGTTGCGAGGAGCTGGCCCAAGAATATTATCCGTGCCAAGGGCATCTGTTACTTTGCCGATGAGAAAGATATCTGTTATGTCTTCGAACAGGCAGGGCGACAGTTCTCCATCCGTAATGCCGGACAGTGGTATGCCACCATGCCTAAACGCGAACTACAGGAGTTCATCAAGCAGAACCCCGGGGTGCAGCGCGACTGGGACGAGCAGTATGGTGACCGCATGCAGAAGCTCGTCTTCATCGGACAGAACCTCGACAAGCAGGCTATCGCAGAAGCCCTCGACAAATGTCTTGAGGAGGATGATTTAGAGTTTAGAGTTCATAGTTCATAGTTCATAGTTTAGAGTTTAGGGGAGATGGTTTATCTTTACCTGCTAAATACATTCGGGGACAGGCTCTTTGGTGCCTGTCCCCGTCATATGTTGGATAATAACTCGCTCCTGTAAGAGAGCAAGGGAAATCCCTGGTATATTATCACGCATATTTTTCACTTTGTTGCCAAATATCCTAATGCTACGGCTGCTATTCCCAACACCACACTGCCGACCACATATAACAAGAATAAAGTGTAGTTGTTCGACTGTAACAAGGTCAGTCCCTCTTTGGAGAATGTAGAAAATGTGGTGAAACCGCCGCAAAAGCCGGTTATAAAGAACAGAGAACATGCTGGAGAGATGTTCTGAAAACGACTGGTCACTCCCCATAGGATTCCGATCAACAGACAACCGGCAAGATTAACTGCAAACGTCCCCCATGGGAAACCGTTTCCTATATGTCCCATGAATAGCGATACAAGATAGCGACAGATGCCACCTATACCACTACCTATTCCGACTAAAACAATATCTCTTATCATTTGTTATACTCCGATGACTCCTTCTGATGCTCCGGCTTTGCCCAGAACCCTTTCGCATTCGTGGTGTTGACACTGTTGTCCCATGTGCCGAAAGGCACAAAACCGGCCGGGATGAGGTTGAGCATCCTCCCGCGGTCGGCATCACCAGCCGGATGATCCTCCACACCGTAGGTAAGCTCCTCCTCACACATGAACCAGTAAGTATTCTTCGCCATATACGCATAGTATTGACTGAGCTTATTGCTGCCCTTCCCAAAGCCCGGGTGCATCCACATCTTCTCACCGGCGATATAGTGATCCCTCATTTCTGCCAACGATAACGGCATATCGTGCTCATTACTTACATAATGACCGCCCATGTCGGAATCAATCATCGCCCATTTCCCCAGTTCCGGCAGCCATACCTCATTGACGACATGGCAGTCGGGATCGTTCTTGTCCTGTGGCAGACAAGTGACGAACTTCGGGGTGAGCCCCGCTGCCAGCATCAGCTCAAACGTCAGGATGCTATGGAGACGACAGTTGAATCCCGGCTCCACCTCGCGCGTGTACTCCCACAGCGCGATGGCGTTCCTGTGTTCGGGTTCCACTTTCTGGTTGGCATGAGGGATGTTCCTTTCCACGAACGAAGCGATGGCCACCGCCTTCTCCCATGTCGGGCTGTCGGCAGTATAGAGCGTGTCCAACTGGAAATACTCACGTATCTCCTTCGCCCGTACGGAATCCTGCACGATGCGCATGCTGAAATCCACCGTGTCAGGACCGTATGCCCCTGCTGCTCTCAGACTATCCACACGGGCAGGATACAACAGCTTGTCACCCTCATGGATGGTTATATACTGACCCGATATCTTCATCCATACCAGCAACATGACGGTGAGGAGACCGATGATGGCAAACAAGCCCCTGATGATTCTATATATTCTTTTCATTCTAAGTTATATTAAATTTCCGATTGTTCTCTCTTCAGCACCTCACTCACGCTGCCCGCAGCAAGGAGCCGTCTCTTCGCCTCCTCCTCATCCAGATGGAGTAGTTCCTGGAGCATCCGCACCCCCCGGTCCACCAGCTTGTTGCTGGTCAGTTGCATGTTCACCATACGGTTGTCACGCACACGTCCCATGCGGATCATCAGTGAGGTGGAGATCATGTTCAGCACCATTTTCTGTGCCGTGCCGCTCTTCATACGACTTGACCCCGTCACGAACTCCGGACCGACGATCGTCTCTATGGGATGGTCGCAGGCAGCAGCCAGGGGAGAGTCGGGATTGCTGGTGATACACCCTGTCAGCAAACCGTTCCTGCGCGCTTCACTGACAGCCCCCACCACATAAGGTGTGGTGCCCGAGGCAGCGATGCCCACCACCGTATCGTCGGCGGTGGGATGATACGCCATGATATCCCGCCATGCCTGATCCGCATGGTCTTCAGCCTGTTCCACAGCATGCCGCAAGGCCCTGTCACCCCCGGCGATGATACCCACCACCCATGTGTCGGGCACACCGAAGGTAGGAGGCACCTCACTGGCGTCGAGCACACCCATCCGTCCGCTGGTGCCAGCACCCACATAGAAGAGACGGCCACCCCGTTGCATCCGCGGCACGATAGCCTCCACCAATGCCGTGATCTGCGGTATCACCATCTTCACAGCCTGGGCCACGACAGCATCCTCCTCGTTGATATGCGTCAGCAGCTCCGTCACCGTCATCCCCTCGAGATGCCGGTAGTGCGACTCCTGTTCTGTGATCTTGTTGTTCATCCTTATTCCATCCACTTTCCCGCCATCATCAGTCGCATGGGCAGCGGTGTCGGTGTGACGGAGATATCTGCTGTGCGCACCTCCTGCTGACGACCGTCGATGTCGAAGGTCACCGTTGCCCCATCGTTACGCACGTCGATGGTGACGGGAGCACCCATCACGATCGGCAGGTTCACATCACCGTGGCCCCCGGGGAACCCGCAGAGCACCGGTATATGATAGGCGGCGAGCATCTCGTGGAGCATCGCCTCCACGCTCTCGTACGTAAACTCCGTGCCGCAGTCGGTGAACTCCCCGAGGATGATCCCCTTACAACGGTCGAGCACCCCGTTCATCTGGAGGATACGCATCTGTCGGTCGATGTTATGCATCGACTCCTCCACCTCCTCCACGAACAGTATCAGATCCTTACCCATCGTGGCGTCAGCCTGAGAACCGATGTTCGGCGCGAACGTACAGAGGTTTCCGCCGACGAGCACACCACTGGCTTTCCCTGTGATATTCTCCGTGTGTGGCGGCAGCACATAGCGTGGCACGTTCCCCAGCAGGAGGTCACGCATCAGCGTGCTTGTCTTGTCGGTGCCCCCTTTGGCTAAGAACGAGCTCATCGTCCCCTGTATGCTCATCACCCCTGCGCGGCTCATCAGACCGTGCAGTGTCGTGATGTCGCTGAATCCCACGATCCATTTCGGTGCCGCCTTCAGCTCCGTCAGTGTCAGCTCGTCTATCAGCTGTATGGTGCCATAGCCGCCGCGGTTACAGATGATTGCCTTGATGGATGGGTCGTTCAGGGCCCAACGGATATCGCTGACACGTTCCGCCACCGTCCCCGCATATCTACCGTCCACGATCTTCCCCACGTTCGGACCGATCACCGGCTCCAGGCCCCAGCCGCGCAGCACCTCTGCTGTCTTCTCCACGTTCTCCATGGGCGTGAAGTACGATGGAGATATCAGCGCCACCTTATCGCCCGTTTTCAGGTATTCCGGCTTTGTGCATCTGAGCACCACCGTCTCCTCCTGTGCCGGTGTCGTCGGCTCCTCATCGTCGCTGCATGCGCTGAGCAGTGACATGCTTGTGATGGCGAGGATGCCGGCACATATCCATTTACATCTTTCCTTCATAATTTTTTAATGATTGTCTGATAGTCAGTCCTCCTTGCGATCTCTTTCCCTTTCTCTGTAGCCAGTCTGTTAGGATCAGGGATGATGCCTACGCGCCACAGGTCCAGACGGTCAGCGTCGAAGCACGCGTCGATGGTAGGGTTCCCCGTTCTATGTGTTGTCGTATGCAGGCGGCATGCCTCTTTCAGCAATTTCATCTCCTCCTCTGTCACCCCTTTCAGATACGTATCCCTTAGGGTGTCTATGTATCGTGCTGCCCGCGGTCCATGAAGAAGATCCGCCCCATTGTCGTTGCGGCAGGAGTCATGAAGGTAGGCGAACAGTCCCACCACGCGTGCGTTCACCTCCGGTGTCAGCAGTTTCTGTCCGTTCTCATATACCCTGTCCCAATGTTTGATGCCGTGTAAGGCGCCGAGGGTCCATCCCTCATGCATATATCTGCGTATCTCTTCAATGATCTTCTCCATATCACTTTTTTGTCAAATCTTTGCAAAAATAATTAATTCTTCCTACTTATGCAAATCTTTGTGGATAAACCTTTTGAGCCCCGCCTTATTTACGTGATCGCAAGGATGCCTCCACATGACGAGTGATGAGAGGAAAGGGGAGCGAGGAAGGGGAGGGGAGAGAAGATATGGAACACCATTTAACGTCAGTGGTTACCTTTTTGTTTGATAACACTCCTCGTTGCAGAGTGAAAGATAAACATAATAACGATGTCTATACAAGCTATATTGTTTATATCGAGATACATACTCAGCCACTTGTTCAGAATTATCATTAAGACAGACAGCGCTATTATTGTTAAAGTTACCTCTCTACTATTCATGCCTGTTTTTAGGAGTTTATGATGTATATGATTCCGATCCGGAAGAAACGGATTGTGGTGATTGATTATTCTAAGATAGAAAACCCTTACAACATCAAATAATGGTACTGCCAAAGAACTGAAAGCAATTAAGTTATAGTTATGGATATAATTAGTCTCTGTATCAGTAAGACATATTCGTAAAAAAAGAAAACTTAGAATCAAGCCAAGTGTTAATGTTCCAGTATCGCCCATGAAAACTTTATTTCCTTTCATCCGGTTGCCAAAAATATTATAAATACCAAATGGAAAAACGACACCTAACGTAGAAATAGATATCAATACATATATTAATTGTTTTTCTTGTATAAAGATAAGCGCAAAGGTAATAAGCGAAACACTTGCTAAACCTGATGCCAGTCCATCCAAGCCATCTATCATATTGAAGGCATTGATGATATATACAACAAGAAAGATGGTAATAGGATATCCGAAGCGTGCTCTTATATGATTGATACCCAATAGTCCGTAACCATCGTGAATCCATAAACCAGCAAGTGTAAGAAGAATTCCACATAAAATCTGCACAAGAAATTTCCATTTGTAGGAAACTCCTACCAGATCGTCTTTTACTCCGAGAATATATAAAATACAGGTGCCACATAACAGGAATAAGAGCTCAATGAGTACTGACCGTTCAGATATATAGATAATATCAAATCCCAAGAAGTAACGGGTTCCCATCAATAAGGCAATAGTTATAGTGATGATGGGGAAGAATATTACACCGCCCAATCTGGGAATTGGTATGTTGTGTATCTTTCTGTCATCTGGCAAATCATACAGATGATGTTTATGCGAGATAACAAGTACATTAGGTAAAACAATAAACCCCATCAAAAGGGAAATGATGAAAGCAAAAAATATAAAATAATAAGCTGGTGCCATAAATATCCTAAATTAATAATCGTTTCCACCAAGATAATTTCTTTGGTATTATTGGTTTAATGCTATTATAGTAAAAACATGTGTTATTAAGAGTAACGTGCTGATTAACAATACGGTATATTAATCCCCAATCAGGGAGTCCACCAATATTACAATCATCGATAAAATAATCGGCATATATTTTTTTATAATAACCATATTGATAATGGACTTTTTCTTCTGGATAGTTTTTATTGATGGCATAGAAAGATAATCCATGTAAAGAACACCAATCAACAGCCTCGTCAAGATATTTTCCTTCTCGAACTGTCCATAATATCAGCCGATGACCATCGTGAATGAGCATTTTCAATGTCTCAGTGGCAAAAGGTATCTCTTTTCCAATATTCGGGTAACGATTTTCCACGATAGTACCATCAAAATCAACAGCAATGATCATACGCATTTCTTTTCATTTGAAATACAATAAGGTCCATAACCTTTATATCCACCGTATCGTCTGTAACCATACGTATTTTTTTTATTTGATAGATTAATACCATTGATGAGTATGCTCATATGTGGTAACTTTTTTTCAGAATTAAGTTCATTAACTAATTCAAAGCTGCTTATGGGAGTATAGTTTACTCGACAGACATATACTGTGAGGTCGCAAACTCTTCCTATTTGGAGAGTATCAGTTACTAATCCAACAGGAGCTGCATCTACAATAATATAGTCGTACTTTTGGCGTAGAAAAGAAAAAATCTGTTCTAAAGAGTGACGTTCCACCAATTCTGTTGGGTTGGGAGGGACTGGTCCAGACAGAAGTAAATCTAAATTGTTGTGAACAACTGATGGAACTATCTGTTGTTTTATTTGTTCATCTGTGGGATTATTAATCATCAAAAGATTTGTTATTCCATTTCTATTTGTTTTTATCCCAAATATTTTGGATAATTGTGGCTTTCGTATATCTAAACCAACGACAATAACTTTTTTTCCTAGCAATGCGAAACTCAATGCTGTATTGGCTGCATTAAATGATTTACCCTCGTCTGCAAGAGTTGAGGTGAAAACCAATACTTTTTCATTATCCTTGAGCATAAACTGTAGGTTAGTGCGAAGGTATCTGAAACATTCTTCCATCAAATTATTCTCATTTTCATGCACAACAATGTATGTGTCTTTATTATACGTTTCTTCAGCAAATGGAATATCAGCTATTATTGGGAGGTCTGTTAGAGCTGCTACCATTTCATGATCTTCAATGCGATCACGTAGTAGTTGACGTAAATAGAAAAACAAAGTGGGAATTAACAGTCCAATTACTATTGCCAACGGATAAATCAGAGAGCTACGTGGTTTAATGATGCCGGCAATAGTTGGTTTTTCTATTATTTTTCCTTTGTCTACAGTCGCAGCCAGTGAGATAGAGTTCTCTTCTCTTTTTTGGAGTAGCATCAGATACAGCCCACTTTTTACTTCTTGTTGTCTGCCAATTTGTGTAAGTATGCGTTCTTGTTTAGGGGTTTTTGCTATTTCTTGATGATATTGATGATGTTGCTCAATAATAGCATTGCGTTTTATAATAGCTTCGTTTTCTGCTTGTTGAAGAGAACTTCGAATAGAGTTTGATAATTCATACAAATTCTCTGTTAGTGGCTTAATTATCGGACTGCTTTCCGAAGCCGTACGTAGCAGTCGGTTTCTTTCCAATACATTTTTATTGTATTCGTCTACAAGTGTGTTTATGGAGATGTCCTGAAAGTTAATCCTCGGAAATATTTTAGTGATATTAGGGTCAATAATAATATTTTCAAGTTCTTTTATAATTGCAATTTGAGTATTTGCTTCTTTTAGTTTTTGTTCGAAAATATCAGCGTTTGCAGACGATTCTCGTGCATCTGATTTTAATTCGACCAACTGATTGTCATGCTTAAAAAGTTCTAAATCACCGTCAGTTTTTCCTAACTCACTATTGATAATAGCAAGCCTGTCATTGATAAATGCTTCTGTCCTCACAGCAACCTCATTTTTATCTTCGTTAGCCTGAAGGTTATAACAAATGATTAACTGCTGTAAATAATCGATGGCACGACTGGGAATCTTATCGTTCATAATGAGTTTGATGACTGATGATCCTTCAGATGTGGGTTCAACTGCTAAATAATTAGCATACAAATTTGCAATTGTCTGAGGGGAATAGATGGTTGCTTGTATGTTCGCATGTTCTTCCATAATACTTCCTGGTACGGAACTGATGGATATTGTTCCAGCCTTGGTTCGAATATAAATAGGAAGTTTATCTGTTTTCCTTTCAAAAGAAAAAGGACCTTTGATGGTACGATTTGTGCATGGAGCATAATATTTTCCGACAATATGATATTGTCCTTCTTTATAGTTGAGAGTCAATTGAATTGGTTTAGTTATCTCATTTAAATGGTTTTGGTCTATATCTACTGAAATAGGGTGATTATTATAGAGCGTTTTCCCAAATAATCGACCTGATTGTTTATAACTTACGTACAGTTTCAAGTTAGAAATGGCTCTTTCAGCAATAATACTGGATGTTATGATCTGAGACTCATTCTCCAGACCATAATTCTGTGAAATCGTACCTAGATTTGTTATATTCTGCAGATTATTCTTTCTATTTCCTTCATCGTCTTTAACTAGTATTTTTGCAATAACACGATAAACAGGTGGGGTGTATCGTAGATAAAGAAAAGAAATACAGAGACTAACGATTATTGATAACAGAATCCAATGCCAGTATCGGATGATGGTTTTAGACAATAATCGGTAATCTATGAAAGATTCATAATCCTCCTTGTTATCTTTAGATAGTCTTGCTATTTTGCCCATAAATATGCTTTTTATAGTTATACAAAAAAATCATTTCAACGGTGCAAAGATACAAAATATCTATAGGATTTGCAAGAATATCGACGGTTATTTTTGGGCGTTGCTAAACGGTTAACAAATTTAATGATTTTTGATTATTTTACCGGTAACTCGACGGTAACTCGGAATCAGCCAAAACGGTAACTCGGTAACTCGGTAACTCGCCGCTTTTTGCTGTTTGCCGCCTATATGTCCAGATATTAAGATAATTAATATATTAATATAACAGTATTTATTAAAGAGGTACGCGCCTAGAAACTTGTGAAAAATCAAGTGCGAGTTACCGAGTTACCGAGTTACCGGTGTTTTGTAAGGAAATAGATTATTAATTATTGTTAATAAAATGGGTGTAACGTTGTGATTTTTGCCTGTTAACGATGTGTTAAAGTTATGGGTAAACCTTGCATCGGTTTGCATTATTTTGTAACTTTGTGTTCCTTAATCTACTAATTATTCGGTTGCTCATAATCTTATGATATTCAATATGTAAGATTACTCTCTTAAACAATATGTTCGTGTGTGATTATCTGTTATTTTAACTTTGCCTGAAAATGAAAAACGATGAGTTTGTGATACGTGCCTACGGCAGATCAGAACTGGCCCTGCTGTACAGTCCGGACATCAGTGCGATGGCCGCGTATAAGCGTCTGTGCCGTTGGATAGCGCATTATCCTGGGCTGCAGGAGCAGTTGGAGAGGGTTGGGCACTCGTCGCATTCGCGGCAATATACGCCGATGCAGGTGAAGTTGATTGTGGAGGCGTTGGGGGAACCGTGAGACAATAACCAATAACCAATAAACAATAAACAATAACCAATTACTGGAGCAGCGAGCGCAGAGCCATGCTTGAATAGGCTATGCCGAGTCGCGACGGTAATCGCCGAAGGCAATAACCAATAACCAATAAACAATTACTGGAGCAGCGAGCGCAGAGCCATGCTTGCATAGGCTATGCCGAGTCGCGACGGTAATCGCCGAAGGCAATAACCAATAACCTCTTTAACTCCCCTTTGTTCTGGGTTAAGATGGAAAAAAAGATTGTTTTCAGGGGGTGAATTGGTGGATTTTTGGGTATGTTTTATGCATTTTTTAGTTAACAGACGGTGTTTTTCGGCATCTTTTATACTGTTTTAGCATAGTGAAAGAGGGGAGAAATGGGGTAAAAATGGGTGTAAAAACGTTTGTTGTAACTTTTTACTTTGGGCAAAAATCGCAGTTTTTCTGAAAGATTTTTTGTTGTGATTTTGAAAAAATGCACTTTTTGGAGGAGAAATGGTGTCTTTTTCGATGAGAAATGGTGGTTGTTTCTGGTGGAAATAGTGGTCAAAAGGGTAGGGAAAGGGTATCAACACTGGTGGGAAAAGGTACCTTTGCTGAGGATGAAACATAAAAAACCGGGCGTTTTGCAACGTCCGGTCAAATGATTTTTCAACACTTTTTTAACTGTTCATGTCCGAGTTGTCAGTCGTGGGTGTTAAGGATTCTGGTTGTCTCCACCACCATCACCTTCACCTTCGCCTTCGCCCTCTTCCTTCTCTTTCTTGATACCGTTGAGCACTTCGATGTTGATGAACTTGGCCTGCTTACGGATGGACTTGCTGTCGAGACCAGCGGTCTTGCCCTGGTTGGCGCGGAACTTCACACGCACACCGACCACGTTATCATTGATGTTGAAGGAGTCCAGGTCGGCTGCCGACTTGTTCTTCAGGGAGAGGTAGAACACTCCGAGGTCACCCAGCCAGATCTTCTTGCTGTCGAGCATGAGCTCTTTCATACAGTCCACCATCTGGAGCATGATACCCTGCACGGTACCGCGGTCATAGACACTGCCATGGGAAATGACATGCTCGATGAAATCCTGAAAGGAAAGGGTCTCAGTGGTGACTGCCTTGGCGTACACCTTGCCGTTGAGATCGGCATCCTTACTGTTGACGATAGTCTTCGTTCTGTAAATCAATCTTGCCATAACTACTTTTTTTAATTGGTTAAACAATAGGGTTCATTAATACTCATTCAGTTTCGTGTTTCAAGTTTTCGTGTCCGAGCTCGTTTAACCGTCCACTCTTCACCTTCCACCGAATGGTGATCATTTGCGCATCTGATTACAAATGCAAAGATACAACATCAAAGATGTTGTCCATCCAGTTTTGTCGAGTTATAGGCAGTTTGGGGAAATTGTTTGTAATTAAAGTTTCAGATCCTTGCCTTAGTCTTAAGGTTATGTTCTTTTTCTCTAAGAAAAAAGAACCCAAAAGAGTTTTTTCACAACCACCCCAACCCCTCCTTGCCTAAGGAGGGGACTCATCCCACCCCACGCCCCTCCCATTCTCGGGAGGGGATGTAACCGCTCCTTCTCGTCGCTCTTTCATTAAGGTACCGCTCCCTTATAGCGGTCGCGGTGTTTTTTTACTCGCTTCGCTCAGACAGGTCCTCGCACTGCCTCCGTCATCGTTTTTCAATCATCGTATCTGTTACCTGACTCTTTGACTTACGTCGAACTCGCTCACGCTCGGCATAGCTCATGCGAGCATGGCTCTGCTCTCGCTTAATCGCGACTTTCGCTATTGCAACCAATATTCAGTAAACAAGTAGACAAGTTGACGAGTAGACAAGTTATTGG
>JAEEZP010000098.1 GCA_016291915.1 Prevotella sp.
TAGAATTATTTCTTCGATGCCAAAGGCAACAAGTTAGAGGATGAGGTGATAGATAAATGGGTAACTGAGGATAAGTCATGGGATAATAATTCATTCATTGACAATACAAAATGTATTTATTACCATAAGATTATCGAGTAGGACAGAAATAGATCCCGTTCATCGGTATATGTCATCCCGATGGCAATAATGGCGGATATGCTATATGACATATCCGCCGAAACGGGGTAGTATCCTCATTGCGGGCTTGACCCGCAATCTCATCCGTTTATTTCTCTGAAAAAATACAGAGAAACAGAGTAACAGAGTTTTCTTTTAATTATAATCTCTGTGTCTCAGAACCTCTGTGTTTATATTTGTAGGAATCGGGGAAAGTCACCCTTCGTGAGCCAGTCCGCGAGTGAAAAGTCCGCGATGAGGGATTGAGCCGATATATATAATTATCAATTTTCAATTATTAATACATAATTGACATTATCAGTTAATGTAATCCAACTGCCGTTTCAGTTCTTTCAGTTCTTCCCGCACGCGGATCAAGCCCTCCATCACACGGGCATTGCTGTCAACACCCTCCTTATTTTCACGCAGCATCTTCTTGGCTGCGGAAAGCTTGAAACCACGAACCTTCACCAGATTATACACGGCTTTGATGTTCTCAATATCCTTCTCGGTATATTGTCGGACATTATTACCCGTCGTCTTGGGCTTGATCAGAGGAATCTCCTTCTCCCAAAAACGAAGATTACTTTCAGAGACGCCAATAATCTCGGATACCTCCTTAATAGAGTAATATAATTTCAGGTTTTTATTTTCATTCAAAGCCATAATCAACGATTTTTTCTTGTTTCAGTTGCAAAAATAAGAAAAACAAAGTATCTTTGCAAAAATTTTGCGTAAAAAGTGAAGAATAACAAAAAATAAATATATAAATCAGAAGACAACATGTTGACAGCAAACGAAATCCGCGACTCTTTCAAGAAGTATTTTGAATCACAAGGTCATACCATCGAGGCATCGGCTCCCATGGTGATAAAAGATGATCCCACACTGATGTTTACAAATGCGGGAATGAATCAATGGAAAGATATCATTCTCGGTACACGCGACCCGGAGCCACGCCGAAGGGCGGACTCGCAGAAATGTCTGCGTGTGAGCGGTAAGCATAACGACTTGGAGGAAGTAGGTCATGATACTTACCATCATACGATGTTTGAGATGTTAGGCAACTGGAGTTTCGGCGACTACTTCAAAGAAGGCGCTATCGACATGGCGTGGGAATACCTGGTGGACGTATTGAAGCTCAATCCCAATGACTTATATGTTACCATCTTTGAAGGATCTCCCGAGGAGAATATCGAAAGGGATGATGAAGCCGAGAAGTTCTGGTTGAAACATGTGCCCGCCGATCATATCATCGAGGGTAACAAACACGATAATTTCTGGGAGATGGGTGATACGGGACCTTGCGGACCCTGCTCAGAGATTCACCTCGACAGTCGTACACCAGAAGAGAAGGTGCAGGTGGCCGGTCGTGACTTAGTCAACAAAGACCACCCACAGGTCATCGAGATATGGAACCTGGTGTTCATGCAGTTCAACCGTAAGGCTGACGGTTCTTTGGAGAAGTTGGCTATGAACGTGATTGATACAGGTATGGGCTTTGAGCGTCTGGTACGTGCCCTGCAAGGTAAGCACTCCAACTACGATACCGATGTATTCCAGCCATTCATCAAAGAGATTGAGCGCCTGAGCGGTTTCAAATATGGTGAGAAGGAAGAGACTGACGTGGCTATGCGTGTGATAGCCGACCATATCCGTGCTGTCAGCTTCTCTATCGCCGATGGTCAGTTGCCGGGCAATGCAAAAGCCGGTTATGTGATCCGTCGAATCCTCCGTCGTGCAGTACGCTATGCCTATACTTTCCTGGATCAGAAAGAGGCATTTATGTATAAGCTCATCCCGACACTGGTTGCTGAGATGGGTGGTGCTTATCCCGAACTGCCAGCTCAGCGTGAGTTGATTACACGAGTGATCAAGGAAGAGGAGGATGCTTTCCTTCGTACACTTGACAAAGGAATCAGGATGATCAATGAGGCGATGGAACAGATGAAGAGTAAGGGTGAGACGGTTCTTGACGGAACACAGGCATTCCGTCTGTTCGACACCTACGGCTTCCCACTTGACCTTACTGAACTGATCTGCAGAGAGAATGGCTTTACTGTAGATAATGCACAGTTCGATGCCGAGATGCAGAAGCAGAAAGAGCGTGCCCGTAATGCTGCCGCTGTTGAGAATGGCGACTGGATAGAGTTACAGCCCGGCGAACAGACCTTCGTCGGTTATGACTATACTGAATATGAGTGTCGTATTCTCCGTTATCGTCAGGTGGTTCAGAAGAAGAACAAATTCTATGAATTAGTGCTCGACTATACTCCTTTCTATGGTGAGATGGGTGGACAGGTAGGTGACCAGGGTGTTCTTGTCAGTGAGAACGAGACCGTAGAGATTATTGATACCAAGCGTGAGAACAACCAGAGTATCCATATTGTTAAGCAACTGCCGAAATATCCAGAGGCACCGTTCATGGCCTGTGTAGATACTGACAAGCGTGAGGAGAGTGCTGCCAACCACAGTGCTACCCACCTACTCGACTATGCCCTCAAGCAAGTCTTGGGTGATCATGTGGAGCAGAAGGGATCGTTCGTTAGTCCCGATACCTTACGTTTCGACTTCTCTCATTTCCAGAAAGTGACTGATGAAGAGATCCGTCAGGTGGAAAGACTGGTGAATGATATGATCCGTCAGGACATTCCTCTGCAGGAATTCCGCGAGACTCCTATTGAAGAAGCAAAGAAATTAGGTGCCATCGCACTCTTCGGAGAGAAATACGGTGATAAGGTACGTGTCGTGAAATTCGGTCCGAGTGTGGAGTTCTGTGGTGGTATCCATGCCCACTCTACCGGTCATATCGGTATGTTTAAGATTATATCTGAAGCCAGTGTAGCCGCAGGTATCCGTCGTATCGAAGCCAAGACCGGTAGACATTGCGAAGAACTGCTATATGCTTTTGAAGATTCCCTCCGTGCCATTAAGAATCTCTTTAATAATGCCAAAGATCTGCAGGGTACTATCCAACGGTATCTTGAGGAGCACGACCAGTTGAAGAAACAGATCGATCAATATGTAGCCGAGGCGGTAGAACGTACCAAGAACACCCTGTTGAGTCAGGGACGTGTCATCAATGGTGTAAAGGTTTATACCGCTGTCCTGCCCATCAAACCTGATGTAGCCAAAGACCTGGTCTTCAAAGTACGTGCGGCAGAACCCGTCTCCAGCATCTGCGTGGTAGGTTCTGTGTTCGAGAATAAGCCCATGCTGAATGTCATGATCAGTGAAGACTTGATAAAAGATCATGGATTGCATGCCGGACAATTGGTACGTGAAGCTGCCAAACTGATACAAGGTGGCGGCGGCGGACAGCCACACTTCGCCTCAGCAGGTGGAAAGAATCCGGAAGGATTAAGCGCTGCTGTTGATAAAGTTATTGAATTAGCAAAACTCTAAATCCCCTAGCCCATGAAAGATGTCTTCAACGTCAATGCCGCAGATTCTCAGGCTACTGTCGTTCACCCTATAGAACCACAGCAGTTTGACATCAACGAGTATGCCGACTATGAGGCATCTCTCTTGGAGCGATGCGGAAAATTCTGGAATGGTGATAGCGGTGTCCTCGTCTATCGGAGGATGCGCGTCAAGGAAGTGTTTGCAGCTGACAGTAACAGCAAGGAGAAATCTTTGGCATGGCAGTTGGGAGCCTTGAAGGAGAGTATGCGCTATCAGGCAGACATACCCAACTTCTTAGAGCCGTGGCATGGATTAGGCACGGTAGCAGCTGCCTATGGTTTCGACTATCTCTGGGAACCCGGACAGGCTCCGGCTGTTGACGGTAAGTTCCAGTCCACCGAGGAACTGCTCAAGGCTAATATCCGTCCTGTGGCTGATACACCCATCGGCAAATACACCTTGGAGATGACCGAGTATTTCCTGGATAAGACAAAAGGGTGTATTCCCATGTCCTATTGCGATGTACAGTCACCACTCAACACCTTAAGCAATATCATCGACTCCAACCAGTTCTACATGGATTTCTACCTGAATCCGGAACTGATGAAGAAAGCGATGCATCTCACATCACTCTTGCTCACAGGTTTTACCCTCAAGCAGAAAAAGATGATTGGGGATGCACTGGCTAAGCCCGGACATGGATTCGCTTCTTGCAGAAAGTTCGATGGTATCGGTATGAGTGACGATACCATTACCATGATGTCTGCCGACTTATACAAAGAGTTTGCCGTTCCTGCCATGGTGGCTACCGGCAACTGTTTCGGCGGTACCGTCTTTCATTCCTGCGGCAACTGGTCGGACAAGAAAGAACTGATTACCAAGATAGAGAATATCCGCATGGCCGACGGTGCTTTCTCTTTTGCAACCGACCCAGGTGCTAATCCTACTGAGGGATATGCAGATGCTTTTGCCAACACCGGTGTTGTACTCAACGCCCGTATTGTCGGCAATATCGATGTGGTGGAGGAAAAAGTAAGACAGCTTTGGAAACCGGGAATGAAACTGATTGTCGTCACCTACTGTGAGACACCGCAAGAACAGGCAGAGGTATATCAACGGATACACGAGATCTGCCAGTAGGTCTTAATAGATCAACTGGGGTGATCGCAGTTAGCTTTGTTCTAATAATATTTGATTCCGAGGATGTAGTAATGAGGGCTTTGTTTGATAATGTCGGAGATACTACCGCAACAACGGGTTATCCTATCCTCTGCATCATACCAGAATGAAGAATAATACATGAGCGGAATGAAGTTTTCCTTTTCTAATGGAGATGTGGGTTCTGAAGGATCCGACCTGTATGAGTAAATATACTTATTTTCACTCTCCCAGTAGATTTGCTTTAGTTTCAGAGAGGAATTGTAGGAAAGCGTGTTCTCCCAACTGAAACAGTATCGGGCTAAAGAATCTGTCTCTGAAGGTAGAAAGCCGATAATCAGCTTGTCACCCCTTGCTTCAAAATAATAAGGGAATAAAAGACCAGGAGAGTTTTCGACTTCTTTCCCGTTCACAAATTCTCTGAAGTATACTTCCACATTCCGGCCTTTTATCGCGCTGACATCAAAACTGTATGCCTGATAGCCCTTAGCATTAAGCAGCGGGATGTAGTCGTTGATTGTTGCCTCGTTCATTTTGATTTCCTGCCCCTGCCCCGTCATTGCGGCGAGGGCAAGCAGAATGGTGATGATGGTTTGCTTCATATTTGTTTCGTTTTATTTATGGAATACTGCGCCAATGATATAATAATGTGGACCATTCAATAGTTATTTATCTTCTTTTTTAGGTTTATGGGAGAATCGGTAGCTGATGGTAAGCAGGGCATATCGGCGCATGGAGTTAGTCCATGTTTCTGTGCGTCCTTGCGCTCCGATGTTATAA
>JAEEZP010000099.1 GCA_016291915.1 Prevotella sp.
AGTCTCCTGTGCCAATGTCGGCAAAGCAGCCAACATCATCAGACACAAATACAATATCTTTTTCATAATCATAAAATTTTCAAGAATTATACATGTTGTTAACGACGACCTCCGAAGTGTCCGCCACCGGAGCTACCGCCACGACTGCCGCCGCCACCGGAGCTACTTCCTCCGAAGCTGCCACCACCGCCGCCATACGAACCTCCGCTATAGGAAGGAGTATAGGAACGTGTGGAAGAATTGCTGTTGGAAGTGGATCCAACGAAACGACCGTTGCTACGGTTAGAGTTAGAAGCTGCAGCACGTGTGGTCCTGTTATATGACTGTGTTGTCTGGCCATTGCCACGATAACCGCCGAAGTGACCTCTGCCGGCTGTTGCAGCACTGTTACGGGAAGCGGGACGACTCACATAACCATGATTGCTCGTGCCGGTAACACTATTGCCATAGCTCACATGGTAAGAGGGAAGACCCCATCCGTAATAACCATAGCCGTAATAGCCGTAGTGCCTGCCCCAATAAGGAGAATACCAGCCTCCCCAGCCATAGAACAACGGATCATACCCATACCAGCTGTAATACCAAGGATCATACCAATAACCCCAGCGGCCGTAGAAATAGGGATTGTAGCCACTATATCTGTAATACCAGGGATCATACCAATAGAAATCATCAAACCAGTTCATTCTACGACTGTAAACATAGTCGTCCTCAGGATCATACTGTACTGACTCATAAGGATAGACATTCAGTGTGTCGCTGAGATCCTCTGCACTGGAATGAAACTCGATGATATCGTTACCCAGAGAGTCGGTGCCGATCTTCTCAAAGTAACTACCGAACTTTCCACGACGATTATACTCATCAACATTGCGATTGCTGCCTGTATGATAGACGGGCTTATCGTCGTTCACCTTGGAAACAGCAACAGACTTTGCTTCTTTATCTCCTTTCTTAGGAGTAAAGTACATATCGTCCTGGGCCATCATACAAAGGGGAAGTACACCCAAAAGGATTGTTAAAAGAACTAATTTTTTCATGTCTTATCGTATTTATTTTATCACGATACAAAATTATTGATTATTTAATTGCAAAAATAAGGATTTTCCCTAATCCATGATAGGATTTTCCCTATTTTTTATAATTTTGCAGTACATTTTTAACATTCAGATGAAATACTATCGAGTAATTTTTAAGATTATAGGCCTGGAAGATACCCTTCATGACCCCTCTTTTTTCATAGAGGATGTATGGGACATCGTAGCTGCCTTGGCAGGAGAAGCCGGTTTTGAATCCTTTGAGCAGGAGAATGACCGGTTGGTAGGTTATGTGCAGACAACCTTGTTTGAACAGGAGTTGTTAGACCAACTGCTCACCACCCTACCCTTCGACAACCTACAGGTAACCTACGCTTTGGAAGATGCGGAAGACAAGAACTGGAATGCGGCCTGGGAGGAGGCAGGCTATGAGCCGATCGTTATAGACAATCGTTGTGTGATCCACGACATGCATCATCCTGCTCCTGCGGCTATTCCCCTCGATATCACCATCGATGCACAGCAAGCCTTCGGCACAGGTACCCACGAGACCACACGTATGATCGTGGGCTGTCTGTTGGATCTTTCATTAAAAGGCAAGCGAGTGCTCGACTGTGGTTGCGGCACGGGTATCCTCTCTATAGTAGCCGCCAAGTTGGAAGCCAAGGAGGTATTAGGCTATGATATCGACGAGTGGAGTGTGAGGAACACCGAGCATAACGCTCAACTGAACGATGTGCCGGCGATAAAGGCCTTACTGGGTGATGTCAGTGTGCTGGAAACAGTGACAGGGACGTTTGATATTGTCTTGGCAAATATCAACCGGAATATCCTCATGCACGACCTGCCGATCATCAGCAAGCATATGGCAGAGCATGCCACGCTGATCATCAGTGGTTTCTATGAGGAAGATGGAACAATACTGCAGGATCTGACGGCATCATTAGGGATGCAGTTAGCAGAGAAGCGTACCGATAACCGCTGGTGCATGTTGCGGTTGGAGCGATAGTTACCAGAAACGGTTCTCGTTGGCCCCGATACATAGTTTTTTGAGATCGTAATAACTGCCGTTGTAGAGGTTGAAATCCACGGAGCCCTTGATACCCGGCAGGCGCCCGGCATCGGTATGTTGCCAGAATTTCCATTCCCCCTCATACTCGATCTCATCCACGTAATAATGCGCTATCCAATAGGGATAATCATCAAATACTGAGGTGTTTAAGTACTGTTGCTTAAACTTATAGTATGTGTAGAGTATCGGTTTGACATGGTATTTGTCTTCCACGATATGCATCCATGTGAGAATCTCCCGCTGGAAATCCTCCACTGGCATGTCTGCCGGTTTATGCTCCACATCAAGCACCGGTGGCAGGTCACCATCCTTGAGATGCACTTTCTTCAAGAAGAAATATGCCTGTTCACGGGCTGATGACTGGTTACTCCAGAAATGATAGGCGCCACGGATAAAACCATAGTAACGTGCATTCTTGAAATTCTCCTGGAAAGTCTCATCCACCTGCGTACTGCCTTCCGTGGCCTTGATCATCACAAAACGGATCGGGCAGTGCTCAATCTGCGCATTACTGAGTTTTTCCCAATTGATCTCTCCCTGGTAATGACTGATGTCAATACCACGAATCTCATAACCTTTCGGATTCTTGGCATCCCCATAGAGTGCCCTCCAACGGAAACCGAAAGGACTGACAAAGAATCGATAGAAAACCCAGATATAAAGGGCGACGACACCAATGCCGCCAATCCACCACGCCCAACGAGGATAGGAAGAGTGTTTTCTCTTCTTCTTACGTCTGTGTGATGTGGATCTCCTCTTGTTCATGGTTTTTTAAAGTGAAGAGTGGCCCCTCTCCCGACCTCTCCCCCTTGGTTAGGGGGCGAAGCGTTCGATTCGTAACGCCAGTGAAAGTTTTCAGTTTAGAGTGTATAGTGCAGAGTGTAAAGATTTGATTACCTTGATTAGAGCTTTAGGTAGGTAATCATAACTCTACACTCTTAACTCTGCACTTTTAACTATTCTGTTCTAACTGAAGTGTCTTGGTAGGCTGATCGCAAACCTCCGACGGCCCCCAATACTGGATAGGACCGGGATAGACATAGCAGGTTTCCTGTGCCCAACGGTCACGCTGTGCGGCGAAACACTTGAACGGAGCACCATCCAACTCAACGAGGGCCTTGCGGATAACCGGTTTCATCTCACCGTTACGACGCTCCATGTTCATCATCATCGTGATAGGCACACCACCAGCCTTCCATTCATCGGTCTTGGCTGTGGTATTCTTCACGATAGCCATATAACCGGTCTTGCCGTTGGCAATCAGCTGAGCAGCACTGGCTCCAAGCGCATAACAGTAGTCTGCATCGAAGTTAGAAGGAGCAGCACAACGTCCTTCATAACCGAAGAAATGATGCAGGGTAGCAAACTTACCTACATACTTACCCTCTTTCTTCCACTCTTTCAGTTTTACATCAACCATCTCGGAGATCAACTTCTCTGTCTCAATCAGTGAAACCTGCACGTTACCGTGAGGATCACGGTCGAGAGAAAGCTGACGGGCAACACCCTCCGGTAAGGTAGCGAAGGTATTGGCATTCTCCTCACTGAGGTGACCGAGGATATATGCACGTTGTGCATCCTTATCCAGATCCTTGTATTCATCACCATGAGCAGCCAGCAGGTCGTTCAGTTCCTGAATCAACCTACCGATAGCCGGTATGAACTCGATCAGTCCTTCGGGAATCAATACGATACCGTAGTTTTTACCTTTGGCAGCACGGTTAGCCACAGCGGTAGCTATCTGCTCCACGATATCATTGAGGCTCTGGTCCTTTGCCTCTACCTCCTCACTGATCAGACAGATATTCGGCTGGCACTGCAGGGCACACTCCAAAGCAATATGTGAAGCCGAACGACCCATCAGCTTGATGAAATGCCAGTATTTGCGGGCAGAGTTACAGTCACGCTCGATATTACCGATAAGTTCTGAATAAGTCTTGGTAGCGGTATCGAAACCGAAAGAGGTCTCTATCTGACTGTTCTTCAGGTCACCGTCGATGGTCTTCGGACAACCGATCACCTGCACACCATAGTTCTTGGCAGCATAATACTCTGCCAGCACACAAGCATTGGTGTTAGAGTCGTCACCACCGATAATCACGATGGCATTGATGTCCAACTCACGGATAATCTCCAGTCCTTTCTCAAACTGGTCAACCTTCTCTAATTTCGTACGTCCGGAACCGATGATATCAAAACCACCGGTATTACGGTAATCATTCACGTACTCTTCTGTCAACTCAATGTAATTGTGGTCAACCAGTCCGCCGGGACCCATCAGGAAACCATAAAGATGGTTCTCCGGATTGAGCTTCTTAATGGTATCAAACAATCCGGTAATCACATTATGTCCACCGGGAGCCTGTCCACCACTCAGGATAATACCCACATTCATACGGGCATTGTTAGCCTCATCACACTTCTCAAACTCAATAAGGGGCATGCCGTAAGTGTTGGGGAAGAGCGCCTTGATCTCTTCCTGATTATCTACACTCTGGGTAGGAGCACCCTCTTTTACCTTTACAGACCCCTGAAGAGCAACCGGAAGTTTCGGCTGATAAGCTCCTCTTGCCTGCTGCAAAGCACTTTTTTCCATAAACTAATACGTATTTATATATGATTATATGATAATTCTTTCCACTGCAAAAATACTACATTTCGTGGAGATATGGAAAAAAAACGATATAAAAACAAAGAACTCATAATCTTTTTCATTTATTTTGACAGATATTTAAAAAATATTTGTTATATTTGCAGAACATACTATATTTCTTCAACTTATAAATAATCCTTCTAACGTCAATAAACCATGGCAAGGAAAAAAGATCTTAAGAAGACCATTAACAGTATTTGCGAGGAATTGGAAGCCAACTGTATAGCTTACTCTCTGTACAACGGGAAACCCATTGATGAAGACGTCAATGCTATCTTTTCGGCTATCCTTCATGTGCAGTCTGACTTTATCTCGCGTATTTCCCATCCGGAGCCAGGTATGCCTCAGAAAGCTTATTATAAGCTGTTGGTTGAGGACTTCAACAAACAAGTATTAGAACTGGTAGACCAAATCTGTAACCTGGCCTGAGAACAGCGATGATACAAGGATTATGCAAATGGTTGCTCTACAAAAGGGGCGGATGGACAAAGGAGATCACTGTGGATCATCCTGAGAAGTTTATTATCTGTCTGGCACCCCATACCAGCAACTGGGATTTTATCTTAGGACAGTTATATATGCGTGCCGAGGGGCTGCATATCAATTTCCTGATGAAAAAAGAATGGTTTCGAGGACCGCTCGGAACCTTCTTTCGTCGTATCGGCGGCATTCCCGTATGGAGAGACAAGAAAACCAGTCTCACCGAGAATCTCGCCAATACCGCAAGACAAGAAAAACGTTTTCATCTCTGCATCACGCCAGAGGGTACCCGCTCGCTGAACCCCGACTGGAAGAAAGGCTTCTATTATATTGCCTTGAATGCCAATATACCTATTCTTCTCTATGCGCTCGACTATGAGAAGAAGCTCATACGATGCACCAAACAGATCATTCCCACCGGTGACATAGAGAAGGAGATGCAAGAGATAAAAGATTATTTTAAAGATTGCAAAGGTAAATACCCTGAATTATTTACGACAGGATAACAGATCATGAGAAGAAAGATCTTTCTGATAGCCGCCATCGCTTGTGTGGTTTCGTGCGGAACGAAGAAAACCGTCATCCAAGAGGAAACACCGGGCGATGTGCAGAATACTGAGCATGTGACAGAAACGACGACGGTTCCTGAGACAAACGAGCCGAGGAAGAAGAATGTCCCCACGTATATGTGGGGAGATATCGACTACCATGGTGACCCCTGGGTGAAAAACATGTCTAAGGCACACTATGCCACAGAGGGACTGCAAAACAGGCATATCACCCTCTGGGCCAGTCACGGCAGATATTATGATCAGGAGAAAGGTTTCTGGAAATGGCAACGTCCTTTCCTCTTCGGCACGACGGAAGATCTTTACACACAGACCATCGTGATCCCCTATCTGATCCCCATGCTCGAGAGAGCAGGGGCTGTGGTATTCACCCCCCGGGAGCGCGACTGGCAACGCCATGAGGTGATTGTGGATAATGACCATTGCAAAGCACCATACTATAAGGAGATCAACGGACAATACCGTTGGGAGAATGCGAAGACCGATGGTTTTGCATGGCACGACAGTGTCTATCAGGATCATGAGAATCCCTTTGAGGCAGGAACGACACGCAGGGTACGTACCTCCCGTCAGTCAGAGAGTATCATCGCCTATCAACCGGATATTCCCCAGACGGGCAGTTATGCGGTATATGTCAGCTACCCCACCCTCAAGGAGAGTGTCAGCAATGCGGAATATACCGTTTATCATCAAGGCCAGAAGACTATCTTCCATGTCAACCAGCAGATGGGTGGCAGCACCTGGGTGTATTTAGGAACCTTCGATTTCGATCAAGGTTGTTCTCCGGCCAACTGTGTCAAACTGAGCAACAACAGTGACCAAAGAGGGTATGTGACAGCCGATGCCGTACGTTTCGGCGGTGGTATGGGGAATATCACCCGCGGCGATACCATCAGCGGTATGCCCCGCTGTCTGGAAGGAGCCCGTTACTATGCACAATGGGCAGGAGCACCCTATGAGGTTTATAGCACGAAGAATGGGGAAAACGACTATGGTGATGATATCAACGTGCGTTCGTATATGAGCAACTGGCTGGGCGGCGGTTCCTGCTATATGCCCGACACGATCGGCAAGAAAGTACCTTTCGAACTGTCGTTAGCCATCCACAGCGATGCCGGCGTGTCGAAAGACTATCAGTCGATAGTAGGCTCTTTGGCTATCTGCACGACCGACTTTAACGACGGACTGCTCAACAGCGGGATCTCCCGCGATGCCTCAAAGCTGCTGGCGGGCTCACTGCTCAACGATGTATATAAGGACCTCAGTAAGATTTACCATCAGTGGGTGATCCGTGATCTCTACGACCGTAACTATTCGGAAACACGATGCCCTGAGGTGCCGTCAGCCATTTTCGAGACCCTCTCCCATCAGAACTTCCCCGATATGATGATGGGGCAGGATCCGAACTTCCGTTTTAACCTGGCCCGCAGTATCTACAAGTGCGTGCTGCGATATATCGCCAAAGGACATGGCAAGAGTTATACCATCGCGCCCCTGGCGCCTCAGAACTTAGCTGTGGAGTTTACCAATG
>JAEEZP010000100.1 GCA_016291915.1 Prevotella sp.
GGACGGAACACTCCCTCATAACAGGCAGAGAAATTCTCCAGGGCAACGCCCTGTGCAAAAGTGGTATTACCTCCATTGTCAAGGTGAATGGCTTCGGTGATCTGTTGGGATATGACGGGTGTTCCTTTCATGTCTTCATTGTTCCAGTAGGTTGCCTTTAAACCACGTTGTCCCTCCAGGTTATACACTTGATTATAGATACTCTTGAAACTGGTATTACGAGTCAGTCCGCAACCGTCGATATAGCTTACCTGAGATGCATGCTGTCGGATACCTTGTAAGATGGTCGTGGTAGCAGTGGGCATACCATTGTAGTTTCCCCACATCATCACTGAGTCATTGGCGTTTGGTCCCATCACGACAATCTTCTGTGAGGGAGAGAGGGGTAGGATACCATCATTTTTTAAGAGCACCATAGACTCTCTGGCAGCTTTAAGTGCCAGATCTTTATGCTCATTACATGCAATGACCTTTTCGGGAATCTTTGTCCAAGGCACCATCTCATCAGGATCGAAGTCTCCTAACTCAAAGCGAGCCTGTAACAGTCTTCTTACACTCACATCCATCTGTTTTTCTGTGATAAAGCCTGCTTTGACAGCTTCCGGTAATGATTTGTAATCACTGCCGCATTCTATATCAGTACCAGCAATAACAGCCTTAGCCGCAGCCTCATCACGTGTCTTCACAAAGTTATGACGGTTAGGACGCCAGAAATCACCGATGGCACCACAATCGCTCACCACCAGTCCGAGGAATCCCCATTCATCGCGTAAGATCTGTTGCAGATATCGGTTGTTGCCACAGCAGGGCTCACCATCGATCTGTTGGTATGCACACATGATTTCTCCCACATGAGCATCCTGTACCAACGACTTAAAAGCAGGCAGATAGGTTTCCCATAAATCACGTTCGGGAAGATTCTCTACATTAAACTGATGACGGTTCCATTCCGGACCGCTATGTACCGCATAGTGCTTGGCACAGGCTAATAGCTTACGATATTTCGCATCCTCCGGCCCTTGCAATCCACGTACTACAGCACAACCCATCATGGAGGTAAGATAGGGATCTTCACCGTATGTCTCCTGTCCTCGCCCCCACCGAGGATCACGGAAAATGTTGATATTCGGGGTCCAGAATGACAGACACTGGTAGATCTTGATTTCTCCAGTTTTTTTTGCAAGCGTATTTTTGGCTCTTGCCTCATCACTCACAGCTGTAAAGATACGTTCTACTAAAGGATGATCCCAAGTGGCAGCCATTGCCATAGTGATAGGGAAGACCGTAGCATAACCATTGCGTCCTACACCATGGAGTGCCTCATCCCACCAGTTAAACTGGGGTATTCCCCAACGGGGAATGGCCGGAGACTCGTTCATCATCAACTTCGTCTTTTCCTCCAACGATAGTCGAGAACAAAGATCGGCAGCCCTTTCTGCAGCACTGAGTTGCGGATTCTGATAGGGATATTGCTGCGCTGACGCTGTAATAGTCATGAAAATCATGACTGCAAGGGTACGTATTCTCATATTATCTAACAATTATTTTCTTACCATTCTTAATATATATACCCTGATGAGGCTGTTTTATTTCCACCCCTTGAAGATTATAGATCTTGTCTGAGTCTATCTGTGACGAAGCAACATGCTGAATACCTGTTGTGCTCTTAGTGGTCTCTAAGGTTATCACCCATACCACCTGTTGTCCCTTTGGGGTAAACGTAAGGGTTTTTGTGGCTGGTGTTGCAAGAGAAATCTTATAGGTTTTCATTACTGCATTACCATCTTCCTTTTTCGGAAAGACATAGTCAGTAGCAGGGTAGGTGGTGCCATTCAACTCATATAGATAGGCATCCTCATCAGCATAGTTATCATAGCCATACAGCTGGATGGCTGTCACTGATATACCATCGGGTATATTAATCGTGTATTTCTCATTGCGAGAATATTTGATACAGTTATTACTTCCTGTTGCATAACCTTTTGATGTAGTTATGGAAAACCCACCATCGAAGTTCCATTCGTCAGTATGGGTGGCATTCGACAGTTCATAACTTTTCTTTTCGGATTCTTCCTCTGCTGTTTCAATGCTTCCCATCACAGTACCACCGCTGTTCTGTTGGTAGGTGATGTTTTCTACGAGACTGTTCAGATAACGTTCCACTGGAGAATAGCCATCGTCTCCAATAACTCTTCCGTCAGTAGCATCATTGGGATTCAATCCATTTGCCTGCTCCCATGTGTCGGGAATACCATCGCCGTCGGTGTCTGTTGGTGCTGTCGTACTTTGTAAGGTAGGCCATGCACTCCAGTCTTCTCCGGCATCTGCGGGTTTGTTATCATTCTGAGAATTGATAAAACCTAGGTTCAGATCTTCTCCTGTGTATGTTGCCGTCCCATTACGCGCATCGCTGACCATGAGAGCATCGTAGGTATCTCGGTGCAGACTCGCACCGGCATAGTTCAGAACTTTCTCATAAGCTTGTTCTGCAGTATGGGTGGTGGTATAGACGAAATCTATCGGTTCGTTGATACGGATCGTGTCTTTTGTCACTTCCGTATAAGTCCCATCATTACCATTGGCATCAATCTGGTTATACATACCGTATGTCCAGTTGTCGTTCGTCACATCACTATACTGTGAATTCACATTACCCGTTACATAGTATTTTCCCCAAAGGTGTAGGGCAGGTGCGTAGGCAGGATATTCTGAGACATACTCGTTTGTTCTCACATTGATAGAGGCGATACGCTTACCTTTAGTACCAGTTGGAGAACCAGGACCGGGTTTGTAATAGTTGTTGACGATATTCACTTTCATACCTTCACCACCGTAGCAACCATTACCGCCGTAATTATAGATCACATTGTTTCGCATGTCCATGCGCTCATCTAACTGCGTGGTAGTACGAGGACCTAAACGTGGTGTTCTACTACCATGGTGCACAATCATGTTATGATGGAAAGAAGCTCCGGAACCGCCCCAGTTGCCGCCATAACCATGAGCACCCTTGCTATGGCCGGCATTCACAAGACTCTGTGCTACCAAACACCATTGTACCGTAGTGTTCTTATTGCCTAATACAGACAGGCACTCATCAATGCTCCAACTCACAGAACAATGATCGATGATGATATTCTGCTGATCCATTGCACCGAAACCATCCCATCCGTCGGCACCGTTCACGGTTACATTCGTATTACCCAAACGGAAACGCATATAGCGAACAATCACGTTGTTTCCTTTGATAGAGCAGGGATAGTCTGCAAGACAGATACCGTCACCGGGAGCAGACTGTCCTGCAATAGTGGTGTTCGAAGTAATATTTAATGCAGACTGCAGATGAATTGTACCTGAAACATCGAAGACAATGATCTTAGCTCCGCTTTTACCAAGTGCAGAACGAAGTGATCCCTCACCACTATCATTAAGGTTCGTAACATGATATACAGTACCACCACGTCCCCCTGTGATATAACGGGCATATCCTTCAGCACCAGGGAAGGCAGGAGTCCTCTCTTTCTGGGCTGCTACTGAAACAGATAACATTAATCCGATAATGATCAGAAGGGTATAGGATATTTTTCTTTTCTTCATCTTATTTCAATATCTTTGTTGACTGTCTTTTACCATCTTTCAGAGTTTTCACCTCGATGATAACACCCTTTGCCTTTGCATCCACACGAGAGCCGGCAGTATTATAATAGGTGGTGTTTACGACATCATTAGTTATTATCTCTTCGATACCTGATGAGGAGTTGGCTTCAGCAGCTTCACCTAAACCACCTTTCTCATTGGCAGCACGCACGCTGTATTTACCGGAAGTGTCTGATACTGTATATTTGTTTTCTGTGGTGAAGTCAATAACGGCTCCATCCTTGCAGATGGCCCAGCAGAGCACATAGTCATTATAATCCCATGAGAGTGTGGTTCCTTCCAACTTCACATTCGCTGGTGCTTCTGCCTGTTCAGTGACTACTCTTGGATCCCATCCGTCAGTACCCCCCATCACATTGTCTATCGACAGGGCATCCGCTTCTTCCTTGGTAAGTATAGGAGAATGTTTAGGCTCTAACACTAAATCTCCATTATTATAGATATACTTTGTCTTACGTCCTGAAAGATCCACAACACTTCCTGTGGCTGTCATACTATTATACTCTGCGAAGATATCGGGTACACCATTATCACCCATCTCAGTATAACCGGCAGTTGTCGGAAGGATGTTCATTGTGGTGTTGATGAACTGTGCGCAGCATCCACTGTGCCACGGACGTGCAAGATTATATTTACCTTTCTGACTGTCTGCACCGTCAATGGTACAATCTAAGAAGACATATCCATACTTTAATTTATCACTTGGAGCGGCTATCACATCACCACTGGTGCGGTCTTCCATATATAACAGGCACCTATTATAATAGACATCGCCCTCACCGCAAAGATAGTCAACGGTTCCATGTAATTCGGAGTCTTCCCAATAGAATCTGCTTCGGCTATTGCTGTAGTAAGTATCTTGATAGGAGAGGAGTTTCACCCTCTTGGCAATCGTCTTGTTACCCCTGTCTTGCAGACATACTGCACGTCCGGTAGTTCCAACATAGTCGTAAGCATTCTTCAAAGTGATATCCTGCATGTATAAGTTTTCTCCGGTGTTCAATAATGTAGCAGTAACACCGATTCCTTCCTCTGTCGGATGATTGACAATCACCACTCCATCCATGCTTTCACCAATCAGTGAGACATTCCATCCGGAAGTAGTGGTAAGGGTTTCCTGGCCGAGGTCGTATGTGCCGTTGTGCATGAAGATACGATAACTGGTGCCTTTATCTTTTATGCTGTTGGCAATATTCAGTGCCTCTTTGAATTCTTCCACGGTAGAAACTATCTTGTTGTAGATCATTTTGTTGACCGTCGGACGGTTCATCGTCGTGAAATGGATGGTGATAGGGTCATTCAATACATTGTTGGTTAAGTCACTCACCGAACCACCCTCAAGGGTAAACACCTGTTCTTTGTTGTATGGCAGTCCTTTATAGGAAGCTGTCAGTGTCTTGCCAACAACAGAGATGTTGATTGACTCCCCATTTAATGTAGCTTTGGCATTATCCGTCAGTTGTATTTTTTCATTGAACGTCAGAACAATTTTACCCGTTGCTGAGGCACTGCTTGAACCCTCTGCAGGTACTGTAGAAACCAGTTCCGGAGCCTTACCGTCGTCTTGGATACTGGAGGTGCCGAATACAAAGATGTTAGCGATGGAGGTACCGTCTTTCTCTGAAGACGTTCCGGCAACAGATGAAAAATAGTCGGGTATCCAGCGAATATACACTTTCGGCATGTAGTTAGCCTCAGATGGCAATGTGAATTCACCTTCTGTCCATGTCTTTACCTCAGCCAGCGTGATCGTTCCTAAGTCTTTCCATTCTTTGTCATCGAGAGAGTACTGCACTTTCTGAACGGTATAAGCATTGTAGTTCAAGAGCATCTCAGCACTCACTTTGATATCTTTGTATTCTGAGGCATTCACCCAGATCTGATAATAGTAATTGTTTGATCTGTTGAATGTTTGCCAGTTTACAGCAGCATTCCTTCCTTCATATCCTCCAGCAGCCTCATAACTTTTGTCGAGCCAACCGGCGGTGGTTCCATCCTCCAGACGCAAAGTAAGGGCAGCACTGGCATTGTCATCATTTGCGTAGAAGTCGGCATTCCTGCCATTGTTTCCTCGTTTGTAGAAATCCCATGCTGCAATATAGTCAGTTGCCTGGTAATTGGCAGTAATGGTCTGATTGCTGTTCATCGTGACAGTATTAGTATTGGCAGTAGTACCGTCACTCCAACTGGTAAACGTCAGAATCTTGTTGTTGTTGGCGGTAAGAGTGACAGTGGTGCCTTCTTCGTACATCTTTTTATTACCATCCATGTGCGGTGCCGGATTGAGATTGACCATATAGTCTTGTGCTCCCTCGGTTGTATTGAGTATCAGTTCGTAGGTATTTACGGACTGATAGTTGGCTATGACAGTCATATCAGCAGTCATTTTGACGGTAACCGATGCATCGGTACCGAGTACATTCCCATTACCGTCGGTCCAGTTCACAAAATGATATCCGAAATTTGGTGTCTGGGTGAGAGTTACCTCTGAATCTTTTTCAAACAAAGTTCCGGCAGGAATGTTCTTAATGTTACCGGCGGCAGCAGGATTGCTTTTCGTCGTAAGATTACTTACCGATACGGTACTAATATCTACATTGCCATAGATCTTCAGATCCAGAAGGTAAGCATTTTGTTCGATGTTGAGATTTGTAAAACGTAGTTGACAGTTTTTTCGATTAACTCGCAGTTCTACATTCTTTGTCTCGTTGATAAGTGTACTAAAGATGGTAACCCAATCGGAATCTCCATCACCTTTTACTTCCAACTTATATCCACGATCCCTACCAGTTACTGATTCTGTAAAGACAACCTTGGTAATGGAAGCGAGTTGGGAAGTGGTTATGTAATTGTTGTCTGCATTTTTTGCAGCCATTATCCAGCCTACATGATTCGCAAACTTTCCATTTGTTCCCGTAGGATTCACTTCGTTGTTAAGCAAGGTAAAGGTAAGGTTTTCTTTTGTGAAAGCAGTCTTTTTCTCTACCGTCTGTTCTGAAGAAGAATTGTTTACTTTCTCCCATTCAGTAAAATCGGTATTGAATAGACACAGTTCTTGAATGTTTTGCCCCTTTGCAATTGTTCCTATCGTGAACAGAATGAACAAAAGACTTAATTTGTGTAGAATTTTTGTCATATAATGATTGATTTGTTAATAGACATGGTGGATAAAGTATGCATAATACATGCTATCTGCAAAAATACATAAAATA
>JAEEZP010000101.1 GCA_016291915.1 Prevotella sp.
AACACGCAAATGTTGGGAAGAGTATAAGGAAAGCATGGAGAAGTTTAACCAGCAGACAAAACATCTCTCTGACTCTTTGCAGGCTGCTAAGGCTGCCGGTAAGGAAGTGACAGGCATGATGGCGATGTATCTGCAATGGCAGCCGCAACCCATTGAGACTGCAGAAGAATTCCTGCGTGGAAGGGCTGGAGCTCTTTATAAGTTGTTCGGTAACGACGAGGAGGCCTATGCCAAGTATTACGAGGAGAACACTCCTTATTTCTACAGTACGTTCGACAGTCATGGCTTGTTGTTGGATGAGGATGCAAAGAGTTTGGGCATTCCCAATAACGACGTAAGAATCCTCGACAAGGCTATCCTGTTGTGGGAGACCACAGAGGATGTGGCAAAGGGCAAGCGACTGCTGGAGCGTTACACCCTGCTGCGCTACGACAATCCCAAGCAGTATCGGGCGTGGTATCTCAAATACAAGGATAAGTTGTTCTTCACGGAGAGTGGTGGCTGGAAATGGCTGGTAAACAGTCAGGACAAGAACGTGCCGGGTAACGACTACAGTGTATTGAAATACAACGAGGTGCCGGAGCAGAAGACACCTGAGATCAGTGGTGACACCAACCGTGACAACCCTGTGCTTATCTCCGGTGTGGTGAATGATCTGCCAAACGGTGACAAGGAATTAGTGATTCGTGTGAAGATGCACAACGGTTTCCATATCTATGGATTTGTATCAGACCAGGATCCTTATATCGCCACTACCTTTGATATCCAGACAGAAGGTGATTGGAAAAAGGTGGGTGAGTTGCAGATACCTTCTTTCAAGAATCTCGGCTCAACGGGCACCACCATCTATGAGGGTGATGTGATGTTCCGTCAGCGGTTGAAGGGTAGCGGGAAAGGAAAGGTTACCTGTACCGTGAATTACCAAACGTGTGATGAACATGCCTGTCTGCCACCCTGTGATATGGAGATGAGTTTTGATCTGAAATAAAGCATACAAATAAGATACAATTGTTTAGATTAATATACAGTGGTATAGGGGTGAAAATCCCCAACAAAAAAAGCCTTGCGTGAGCAAGGCTTTTTGATTTCGTTCTTGAAGATTTCTTAGTTCTCTTTCTTGGCAACAGTACGTTTTTCAGCGATACGTGCTTTCTTACCAGTGAGTTTACGGAGGTAATACAGCTTAGCACGACGTACTTTACCGACTTTGTTCACCTCGATGCTCTCGATGTTCGGGCTCTCAATAGGGAAGATACGCTCAACACCTACAGTACCTGACATCTTGCGAACAGTGAAACGCTTCTTGTCACCATGGCCTACAATCTTGATCACAACACCACGGTAGAGCTGGATACGCTCTTTTGAACCCTCAATAATCTTGTAAGCAACAGTAATAGTATCACCAGCCTTGAAATCGGGGAACTGCTTACCGGTTGCAAATGCTTCTTCAGCAACTTTAATCAAATCCATTGTATTATTTTATCATTTAATGATTATTAGTTTCGCGCAACATAGACAGGCTACTCTTCTTCCTTCCATCGGTTACGTCGAAAAAGCGGTGCAAAGGTACAAATAATCAATGGAATAGCCAAATATTCTGCGAATAATTTCTTTTGGAAAGATAATTTTATTTGACTATTCAGACCTTTCCTACAAAAAACTTGCTTTTTTCAACGATTATTTATATATTTGCAAATGACAGTGAGTTGCTTTTACCATGACTTCAAAGCTATTTGATATGAAGAAGAGTTTATTTTTTGTGCTGGTGGCCAGCCATTTGTTGTTATTGTCTTGTAAGTCGCATTACCAGGTGACAGGTGTTGAGCGTACAAGGATATTGGTGGATAACAGGTATGATGATATTGCCAATACGGAGGCAGAGACATTCATTGCTCCTTTCAAACATGTAGTGGACAGTATGATGAGTCCGAAAGTCGGTAAGGTTGCCCGATACATGGCGGCCCAAAAGCCTGAGAGTGAATTGTCCAACCTGTTAGCCGATGTGTTGGTATGGGCAGGAAAGATGTACAATGAGAAGCCTGTTTTCGGTCTTTATAACATGGGCGGTATCCGTGCTGCTTTGGCTGAGGGGGATGTTACTTACGGTGATGTACTCGATGTGGCTCCTTTTGAGAATAAGATTTGTTTCCTGACGCTTACCGGTGAGAAGTTGTTAGAGCTGTTCCAGCAGATTGCCTCTACCGGTGGTGAGGCTGTCAGTCATGCTGTTAGGATGGTGATCACACCTGATCATCAGTTGAAGTCTGTCCTTCTCGATGGCAAGCCGATAGATGCCAAGGCCACTTATCGTTTGGCAACCATTGATTACCTAGCACAGGGTAATGACCGTATGGATGCTTTTAAGAGTAAGATGGATGTGAACTCCCCGCAGGAAGAGAGTAATAACTTGCGTTATATCATCATGGATTATTTCCGTGAGCAAGATAAGAAAGGTATCGTGGTAGATGCACAGATAGAAGGTAGAATAACAATAGAAAATTAGTACCTATGAAAAAGATTATCATAACCGTCTGCCTGTTGGTAGGTTTCTTGTCAGTGCAGGCGCAAGACAAACAGTTGGTGGTATTACATACTAATGATACCCACAGTACGATATACCCGTTGAATCCTAATCTGGCAGATACGATGAAGGCGGGTAGGGGAGGATTCATCCGTCGTATTGCGATGTTGAAGGATGAACGCAGTAAGAATCCCGACCTGCTATTGTTCGACAGTGGTGATTTCTGTCAGGGTTCTCCATATTTTACCTTATATAAGGGTGATGTGGAGGTAGGACTGATGAATATGATGGGATACGATGCCGGCACTATTGGGAATCATGAGTTTGACTTCGGCTTGGAGACGATGGCAAAGATGTTCCGTAACCTGAATTATCCTATCGTTTGTTCTAATTATGATTTCACAGGTACGGTGGTGGAAGGCTTGGTGAAGGATTATGTCATCTTAAAGCGAGGGAAGGTAAAGATCGGTGTCTTCGGTGTGTCACCGAAGTTGTCGGGTTTGGTATCGAATGACAACTGTATCGGTGTGAAATACCTTGACCCAGTGAAGGAGGCGAATAGGGTGGTGGAGATCCTGAAGAAAAAGAAGTGCGATGTGATTATTTGCATCTCTCACTTGGGATGGATGGATTCATACGATGACGGTGATGAGTATCTGGTATCCGGCACGCGAGGTATCGATTTAGTGTTAGGTGGACATTCACATACATATTTCGAGACGCTGCGTTACGTCAAGAACCTGGATGGCAAAGAGATACCCGTTGATCAGAACGGCAAGCATGCGCTGTTCGTTGGCAAGATGATACTTGACTTGAAAAAGAAATAACGAAAGGTTCTCTTACTCGAAGTAGAACGTCAAGGATATCATTTTCGTCCGTGTCTTGTTGACAACGGAATTGGTGTACATAACCATGTTACGATCTTTCAGTTCGTTAACATGGTTTTTATCTAATGTGTTCACCAGGCTGTAGCTGAACTTCAGTTCAGGGCGCAGCTTGAAGAAAGGAAGGTAGAAATCACAGCCCATACCTACTTCCAGGTAACAGTCGAACGGTTTCAACTTGATATAGTCATTATCTTTTCCCGACAGGTTTAGCATCGGGTTGATACCTGCCAGGATATAAGGACGGTGGTTGTTGAATCGCTGGGCACTGTAGATGACACTCGCGGCGGTGGAGAAGTAGATCATCTTCATATCCTGGTCCATCTTAATCGGTCGTCCGTCTTCCAACATATCGGTATGATTGATGAAGGTGAGATGTTTATTACCGAAATACATGGCAGGCGCTGCACGGAAAGCAAAGTATTTGCCCAGACGTGCCTCTCCCAATACACCTACCGTGAATCCTGCATCCCAACGGTCATGCTCACAGGTAATCAGTTTCTCTGTCTGCGTGCCGTCTTCCATTTCCACCATCTGTGGACCGATATTCTGCAGTTCGATATCCTGGAAATGGGTACCTATGAGTACCCCGAAGTGGAAGGGTCGCAGATCGCAGTAGGGCCTGTTTTCTACCACTCTTTCCTGTGCACTGGTAGAGATAAGCAGAACAAATAGAAGTAATATGGTAAGTGTATTTCTTTTCATTAATAATATAACGACTCATCTTCTTTATTATTGCATGTTAATACAATGATTTACTATACCTACTATTTTGTGAAATATTGTTAAGCGAAGTCATTTATTATACCTAAAAGTAGGTATCTATAAATATTATTAGTATTTTTGCATCACTAAAAGTGAGTAATAACATTATTAACTAATATCTAATAAATATTATGGCATACGTAATTGGTGAAGATTGTATCGCTTGTGGTACATGTATTGATGAGTGTCCGGTAGGCGCTATCTCAGAGGGTGATCGTTATTCTATTGATCCAGATGCTTGCACAGAGTGTGGTACTTGCGCAGGTGTTTGTCCATCAGAGGCTATCTCTCTGCCAGAGTAAACAAACGATAAACGATAAAGAGGTGACAACAGTCACCTCTTTTTTTGTTATATAATAAGAATAAGGGGAAGACCATCGGCCTTCCCCTCGTTTTGTTTACAGTTCAAGAATCTGTTTTGCTGTTTCGTTCTCCGGTTGGATTGCCTGCAACTTAGCAGCAATCTCCTTTGCCATGGTTACATTATCATTCTGGATGTAGTAAACACACAGATAGTTGTAAGCAGTGGCGAGGGTTGAATTCTCAGCATTTGAACGATCTGTCTTTGCCTCCAACAACTGAGCATACTTCTCATAGTAAGGCTTTGCAGCGCCCTTCTTCACGTCGGGATTAATCATGTGATGGATCATTGCGCGGCGATACGTAGAGTAGTCCTCATTGTTAGGCATAGCTGTAGCGAGGTCAGCATATACCTGATCAGCCTTCAGATATGCTTTCTCCTTAGCCTCCGGAGTAGTTTCTGTCTCTGCCAAGTCAAGGTAGATACGAGCGATAGCCTCATAGTCGCTGGCTTTCTTCTTGTCCTGACTGTTGATGAACTTCTGATAGTACTCCACAGCATAGTCATGTTCTTTCTTCTCCAGATAAGAGTCTGAGATCAGCTTCAGCACATCTGTCTGATTGTTGTCCATATCATATACTTTCTTGAAGTTCTCAATAGCCTCGTCTTGTTTGCCGGCACCTTTCTGAGCATGTCCCAGATACAGATAGTCACGGCTGACGAACTTAGCACTATCGCTTCTGTTAAACAAAGCATCTGCATACTCCAGCGCTTTGTCGAAGTTCTTCAAGTCAGTGTAATTATAGAAAGTAAGACGATTCAGACCAGCACTCTTCGGGTGTTTCTTTGCTCCGTACTCTGATGCCTCAAGAGATGCTTCAGCCTTTCCGAGGAAGTATGCAGCAAGCGCATACTCCGTCAGTTTATCATCGGTCAACTTAGCCTTGTCCACCTTCTGATAGTTCTCCAAAGCCTTGGCAAACTTGTTATTGGCATAGTACATGTGTGCGATCTCTGCATCTACAGGATAAGTGGGATCGATAGATGTGAGCTTGCGTAACATCTCCTCTGCACCAGCAGCATCAACCTTCTGATAGACACGGGCATACTTGATATAACCTGTTGGATTCTTGGGGTCGAGAACTGTTGCATTCTGATACCACATAGCAGCCTCTCCACCATCATCGTTCATAGCAGCCATATCACCCTTGAGGATGTAACCGGCGGCATTGTTCTTATTGGCTTTGATAGCCATGTCAGCATACTTCAAGGCATTGACTTGATCCTTGATGTCGAGATAGGCACGTCCCAGTCCTGCAAGTGCTTCCGCATTCTTCTTATTCTCTTTCAAGAATTGTTTGACCTGCGGCTCAGCAGCCTTGGGGTTGTCCTTGTTGTCGATAACCACTTTTGCGATAGCATCAATCTGTGCTTTCACATTTTGTGCTTGTACTTGAGTAGAGAGACCTAGCATCACTACTCCTGCGAAGAAATATTTGATTGCTTTCATATTCTCAATTTTTTAAATTAATACTCACTCGTTTGATGTTATTTTATTAAATTGGTTTAAGCTAAAACAATAATTTTACTCACTGTTCACATTTACATCCCTGATCATTATCTCACCTCTAATAGGCAAAAGCCCTGATTTAAAGACGATAAGCTGTCCTTTAGGCTGTTCGATGAAATGTGCAAATCCCCATGGTAATCCGCGACGCGGATCATTCAACAGGGCATATATTCTTCTCACAAACGGGTATTTCCCGTCTAATAGCCATGCCTGATAAGGTTTCCAACTGTTCATTTCTGTTGCAACATCCAGTTTGCTTACCGACATGACGGTGATATTCTTTTTCCATGTAGTGTTGGTAGTGTCGCGCTTGTCATTGAGCCAGTTACTACCGATAATACCGATTGCATTCGGGGTTTTCTCGACATAGTCAACTACATCCTTGCTGGATTCCGCAGCGAAGATATTCGGACTGTTGATAGGTTTACCGCCTAAGATAGAGTCAACACAATAGTGGACGGTACTGGAGCTGGGATTGTCAAAGCATACCCATATCTCACCTCTCTTCGAACCTGGAACGATATCACTCCATTTCGTTGCCTCACCGCTGAGAATGCGTCTTACATCCTTCACGCTGATACAGGAGTCGGTATTCTGTCTATGACAGATCAGTGAGAGACCATCTTCCGCTATTGGGATGGCTACCGGCTGATAACCTTTTGCACGGAGGTTGTCGAACTCCTCCTTCGTAAAATTCCTTGAGGTGATGGCCAGACACAGACTGTCACTGAGTAACAGATTGACGGCCTCCAACTCATTGGTATAGATGGGAGTAACCTTAGCCTTGGGGTACATGGCTTCGAAGACTACTCTCTCTTCCTCGATGATAGGACTAAAACTTTCGTCAGAAGCGAATGATATCGCTCCTGACGAATAAGTATCTGTTCTACTACTTTTCGGTTTGCTCTCGCAAGAGAACAAACCGAAAGTAAGTATGCATCCTACTAAACTGTAGAATAAGTTCTTATACATTTGCTGTCTATTACTGAAGTTTGAAAGTTACAGGCACAGTATACTTCACACGTACTGCAGAACCATTCTGCTTACCTGGATTCCACTTCGGCATTGCCTTAACAACGCGAGCGGCCTCCTTGTCAAGCGATGGGTCAACAGACTTAGCAACATGTACATCAGTTACAGAACCGTCTTTCTCAACGACGAACTGTACGATAACACGGCCTTGTACACCATTCTCAGCAGCGATTACCGGATACTTGATGTTTTGGCTCAGCCATGACATCAACGCACCCATACCACCAGGGAATGAAGGCATCTGCTCAACAACGTCGAAGACTTTGTTCTCTTCCTCGTGCTTGGGAGGTTCCGGCTGGGCAATCTCTTCCTTTGCCTTCAGCACTTCACCACCAACCTCGTCATTACCTTCAACGTTGAATGCACCGATTGATGTATTTGTGTTTTCTACTTTCTGCAGGTCAATCTCATCTTCGTCTTTCACCTCGTTATCTTTCTTGATCACAGGGGCGGTAAACTTGATAGAGCTCTTTACCTTTTCAATAACTTTCTCTGGTTCCACCTTGATAACCTCTTTCTTCTCCACCTTAGCCTCTTTCTTCTTCTGCTCAAGTGCAGAGAGCTCGATAGCCTGGGTGTTCTCGACTGTACGGTTGGCTTCCACCATCTTCTGAAGAGTAAGTCCGAGATAAAGTAATAATGCAGCTAATGCAACAATAATTATTGACCAAACGTTGCGTTTAGTAGTACCCTTGCGGAGTTTATACGCACCGTATGCCTGGTTCCTACCTTCGAATACGAGGTCGGTCCATTCATTGGATACCAAATCTAATTTTGCCATTTGCTATTCCTTTTCTTTAATTATTATATTACCGATAATTACTTGATACCTCTCTTCTCCAAGAGCTTGAGGTCATCTTCGTTGATCTTATCGATAACGTATGTACCAATACTGCATATAGTCATCTCGTCGAGCGCGTCAACCATGTTCTTGTAAGAAGCCTCGTCAGTACACTTGATGATGATAGTCATCGTAGGTATCTTACCGGATTCCAGTTCACCTTTCTTAATCTTTGCCAACTCCTGATCGTAGATACTATCTGGATATTGAGTAGGATTATTCAGTTTCTTCTGGTCCAGCCTGATCTTGGCTGCCATGATATCAGCTACAGGGGTAAAACCGTCTTCTGTAACGTGCTTGATAAGGACGTCACGAATACCGTTCTTTCCCCATGTGGTCTCTTTCAAACAAGTAGGATCTTCGTAGTTGGGAATACCTTCTACGTAGAAGATCTTGTCATTGCCACACACATACATGGTAATTGTCTGTGAGGCCTTTGCTGCATTACGATCCTGATCAGAAATGTTCTTATCGTTACTCGGCATGGTGAGGTTCATCGTCTGGGGTTTAGCCAGAGATGTACACAGCATGAAGAACGTAATAAGAAGCATCATCATGTCCACCATCGGCGTGAAGTCCACGCGGGTGTTCATCTTTTTCTGTCTGCTTTGCTTTTTCTTTGCCATGTCTTACTCCTCCGAATTAGATTTCAATGCCGTAATCAGATAATAACGGTTCTCATTCATATCCTGTAACTCTGACATCATCTTCTTGATGGTCTTGTAAGGCGTACTTGCGTCTGCCTTGATGGCCAACTTCATGTCGATGCCATTGTTATCACGTGCAACAGTGACCCAGTCCTGGAACTCACTCATCTTACCGTCGATACTGTCGGTAGGAATACCGCGAGTTGCCATGTACTCATTCATTTTCTCCGAGTCTTGACTCAACAGCTCACTCAGGTCTTGCATAGAAACGCCGAGGGTTGCGGCACCACGTCCGTTCTCCAACTGCTTTCCTGTCAAGCTTACACCATATTGAGCTGCCATACCTGTGAGGAGCTCCTCCTGCTTACCAGGAGTATCCATGCCGAGGAAGACTCTGCCTTCCTTGTCGCACAGGATGGTCAAGACATTCGTCTCTGGAACTTTGATCTCCGATACGGAAGATGGTGTAACCACTTTCACTGCCTCGTTCTTCACGAATGTTGATGTCAACATGAAGAAGGTCAGCAAAAGCACCATCACGTCGCTCATCGGGGTCATATCAATCCAGATGTCCGCTTTCTTAACTTTTACTTTACCCATGGT
>JAEEZP010000102.1 GCA_016291915.1 Prevotella sp.
GATGTCCATCCAGTCAGAAGTGGCTGTCTTCTTGATCTTATTGTTCTTGACGGCTCCTGCAACTTGTATCTGTCCACCGAACAGAAGGAATTTCTCTGTCAGTGTCGTCTTTCCGGCATCCGGATGTGATATGATGGCGAAAGTTCTTCTTCTATCTATTTCTTGCATTTTCTCTTAGGATTCTTTTTCTTGTAATATATTGAGGCAATGTGCCAGACTGTCTTTCCAATAGGGAATATTCATATTATAATGTGTCTTGATCTTCTGTTTGTCCAAAACACTATAGGCAGGACGAGGTGTTTTGGCAGGGTATTCGGCACTGCGTATGGGTAGGACCTCACAACTCGTAATGCCAGCCATCTCATGAATGGCTTTGGTGAAGTCGTACCAGCTGATCACTCCTTCGTTGGAGAAATGGAAGATGCCGCTGACGATTCCTTTTGTTATCACGTTGAGAATGGTGTCGGCAAGATCACCGGCATAGGTGGGAGTACCTATCTGGTCGTATACCACCTTTAGTTGTTGTCTCTCCCGTCCGAGTCGTAACATGGTTTTTACAAAGTTGTTACCATATTCCGAATAGAGCCAAGCAGTACGGATAATCATGGTTCTTTGACAATTCCGCAGGACAACTTCTTCAGCTTCCAGTTTTGTCTTACCATAAACGCTTTTGGGGCATGTCGGTAAATCCTCAGTATAAGGGGTGCAGTGATTACCGTCAAAAACATAGTCGGTGGAGATATGGATGAGCCATCCTCCCCGTTTCTCTATGGCCATGGCTAGATTAGCAGGACCGGTAACATTCAGTAGTGTGGCTTTTTCCACATCGTCTTCGGCCCGGTCAACAGCAGTATAGGCAGCACAGTTGATGATGCCGTCGATCTGGTGTTCTTTCACGAACTGTTCTACGGCTTCCCTGTCAGTAATATCTAATTCCGCCACATCAGTATTCAACCACTGATGTTGTGGATAGTTATGCTGACGGTCTTTGATCGTATTTCCTAATTGTCCGTTACATCCTGTTACAAGTATTCTCATCTTTTTGATTTTATAGGGGCTTTAGAGTCATTAAAGTACTAAAGAACTTCAGAGTTTGCGGAGACGTGGTACAGAGTAATCATTCAATGAACAGCTCACGGTTCTTTTCCTTGAAATAATAGTCGTTGAGCATGCCGATGAAGGTGGTGATCTCTTGGATAGCGTGCTTCGTGTTCTGACTCACTTCTTTCTTCTGTAGTCGCAGGAGCATCACCCCATAGAGGGCATTAAAACATGTCTCTATCTCCGACTCCTCCTTGTTGCCTTTCTTTCGCAACTCCACGATATAGGGTAGCACTTTGTAGTACTCACTGTTATAAAAAGTGAACTTCCCACTTTTCAGCAGCCGATCATGAAGATCGGTCAGTTGGATAATCACATTTTTGTTAATTTGAAGATGTCCTTTCTCACGACACCCTTCCTGGTTCATCATCCTGATCAAATCGCCGTACCAGTCGATCATCTCTTCTTTCTTTTCCTCATCGATGTCGAAACGTTCGATATATTCCTTACGTATCCTGCTCAGAGAGAGGTCGTACCCACGGATAATATCTTCTACCTGCCACATATAAAGCAGGTATTCCGCAATGTTCGTCTTGCGTAATTCTTGAGAGATAAACATGTCAGTAAGTGAATGAATAAAGGTTGAATAATGTTCCGAAGAGGATGATGAGCGAGAACACGATCACACAACTGCCGATGATCTTGTTGATCAGTTGAATACCATCGGTATTAAATTTTCCTCTTATCTTATCTACAAGCCATGTCAGTCCAAACCACCACAGCAATGCTCCGGCTATGATACTGAGATATCCCAGAGTCATCCCGATGGGATGGTCGGGGATGACAAACCCCAGCTGTGCGAAGGCTGCCATGAAGAGTAGAATGATCAGTGGGTTGGAAAAGGTTACCAGGAAAGCCGTTATTCCGTTATGCCACAAACTACCTTTCTGATTACCACTGATATGTATTTTCTTCGTAGGGTCGCTTTTCCAGCAATAGATGCCGAAGAGCAGCAGGATGATACTTCCGCTGATATGGAGGTAGAAACGGTTATGCTCGTTTTGTACCAGGTTCATCACGAAGGACATTCCAAACCCGGTGATCAGCGCATAGATAATATCGCTTGCTGCCGCTCCTATACCGGTTACAAAACCGTACCACCGTCCTTTGTTGAGTGTACGCTGAATGCAGAGCACACCCACAGGACCCATAGGGGCACTGGCAAGCATACCTATAATCATACCTTTCAGCATGACATCTATGAAGTTGATATGGAATTCAAATGGCATAACGGATGCAAAATTACAAATTTTTTATGAATTATATAATTTTATCTGATAAAACTTTGCCGTATAGGATAATTTTAATAACTTTGCCCATCAGTGAAAAAGATTATTCAATGTATATAACTAATTAATAAAAATATTATTATGAGCACAGAACCAATGAGCAAACCGTATGTGATCGGTTTAGATTTAGGAGGTACCAATTCTGTTTTCGGAATTGTGGACTCACGTGGTGAGATCAAGGCTACGACAGCCATTAAGACACAAGGTTATAAAACCGTTGAGGAATATGTTGATGCCAGTGTAGATGCTCTGCAGATCATTATCGAGCAGGTAGGTGGTATTGATAAGATCAAGGCTATGGGTATCGGTGCTCCTAATGGTAACTATTATAACGGTACAATAGAGTTTGCACCGAACCTGCCATGGGCACACGACGGCGTCGTGCCTTTGGCAAAGATGTTCAGTGAGCGTTTGGATAATATCCCTGTAGGACTTACCAATGATGCCAATGCTGCTGCTATCGGTGAGATGATCTACGGTGTTGCTCGTGGTATGAAGAACTTTATCGTTATCACCCTCGGTACAGGTGTCGGTTCCGGTATCGTTATCAACGGACAGTTGGTGTATGGCTGTGACGGTTTTGCCGGAGAGCTTGGTCATGTGATCGTTCGTCGTGAAAACGGTCGTCCCTGTGGTTGTGGCCGTAATGGCTGTCTCGAGGCTTACTGCTCTGCTACCGGTGTGGCACGTACTGCCCGTGAACTGTTATCCAAGACATCAGAGCCGTCACTCTTACGTGAGCTCGATCCCGAGGCTATCACCTCTCTGGATGTTTCCATCGCTGCTGGTAAGGGTGATGAACTGGCAAAGCATATCTATGAGTTTACCGGTGAGATGCTTGGTGAGGCATGTGCCGACTTTGCTGCTTTCTCCTCTCCTGAAGCATTTATCTTCTTCGGTGGTATGACGAAAGCCGGTGATCTGATTATGGATCCTATCAAGCGCAGTTATGATAAGAATGTGCTGAAGATCTTCAAGGGTAAGGCAAAGTTCCTTGTATCAGGTCTTGACGGTTCATCTGCTGCTGTCTTAGGTGCTTCTGCTGTTGGATGGGAGATGTAATTCTCACAACATACTTTTTATGAGATCATCATGTGATGTGATGATCTCCTTTTTTGTTGGTATTAGCCTTACGGCAAAGAATAATTACTTATAACTTGTCAAGTTGTTTACTTGCCAACTCGTTTACTCGTCAACTAAATAATGAAGATAGAAGAGGATATACAAAATGCGGTAAAGGTAATGCGTGAGGGTGGGGTGATTCTCTATCCGACGGATACCGTATGGGGTATAGGCTGTGATGCTACGAATGCGGAAGCTGTATCGAAAGTGTTTAAGATCAAACAGCGTGAAGACAGTAAGGCATTGATCTGTCTGGTGGACAGTGATGCCCGCTTACAGCGATATGTGCGTGATGTACCTTCCGTGGCATGGGATATTATGGAACTGTCGACAACTCCTGTTACTGTTATTTTAGACGGGGCAGTGAATCTGGCTCCCAACCTGATAGCAGAGGATGGCAGCGTGGCAATGCGTATTACACAAGAGCCTTTTTCCAAAGAACTGTGCTATCGTTTTCAGAAGCCTTTGGTAAGTACCAGTGCAAATATCAGCGGTGAGCCCCCGGCACAGAATTACCGGGATATCTCACCGGCATTGCTGGAAGCTGTTGACTATGTCTGTTTCAGTCGCAGA
>JAEEZP010000103.1 GCA_016291915.1 Prevotella sp.
ATGATCAGCACCACATATCCATAAAGCACACGCTCAAAGTCGTGCAGCACCAGATAACTGGAGGAGATGATAATAATATCGCAGAGGAGGATCACCCTTCCCAAGGATATATCCCTATACTTGTTGATAATAGCGGCAACGATATCCGTACCACCGGTACTACCGTTGCTGGCGAGTCCTAAACCCACGCCACAGCCGCAGAAACAAGCTCCGATAACGGCAGCCATGAACGGCTCGTCTTTCAGCAGTTGCATACCGGCTGTGTATTCTTGCATGATAGAGATGGCTGTTGTCAGCACTACGATGCCATAGATCGTCTTGATGCAGAATTTCAGTCCGAGAACCTTCAGGGCAGCCACCATCAAAAGGGCATTTATAACAAAATAAGATACCTGCACAGGTATTCCTGTTCCCCAAAAGATGACAGAGGAGATACCTGGCACACCACCGGTGGTGATATTGTTGGGAAGTAGGAAAACGGTCCATCCGATACAGTAGGACAACATTGCAATAGCGATCAACAGGTAGTCATGTCCTTCCTGTATCAATTTCTTTCGTGTTATCGTCATTTCATTAATATATTTATAAGTTCTTCCATACCTGCCGAAGCACCCTTCTGTATTTGTTTCAGCATCGGGATGCCACCGGCGTTCACTTCTTTCGGATCGATCAGATAGACAGGAACATTACTCCTGACATATCTCACCAGTCCTGCAGCTGGATAAACCACCAGCGAGGTGCCGATGATGATAAAAATGTCTGCCGTGGATGCTTCCTCTGCAGCTATGCCGATATTTGGCACACCCTCACCGAAGAATACGATATAGGGGCGCAGCAAAGAACCGTCGCCGGCCTTCTCACCGGGCATCACATCCAGGTTTGGTGCCTTTAGCTCCTTGATATATCGAGGGTCATCCACATCACGACTCGAGCACACCTTCATCAGTTCTCCATGCAGATGGATCACCTTTGAAGAACCGGCCATCTCGTGTAGGTTGTCCACATTCTGAGTGACAACGACCACCTCGTATTGTTCTTCCAACTTTGCTACTAACTGGTGACCCTTGTTGGGTTTCGCCTCCACCAGTTTCTTACGTAGCATATTATAAAAATTATTCACGTAAACAGGGTCGTACTCCCATGCCTCGTGTGTGGCAACACGGGATACGGGATGGTTCTCCCATAATCCGTCTGCATCGCGGAAAGTGCTTAGTCCACTCTCCACCGACATGCCTGCTCCTGTCAGTACTACGATCTTTTTCATGCTATTATTCTTAAGAATGCACAAAATTAGTGATTTTTTTTCAATTAGCACAAGTTAATAGGAGAAAATTATTACCTTTGCACATTGTTTAAAAAATATATACTATAAATAGAAGAATGGACAAACTAAGTTACGGTTTAGGACTGGGTATCGGTCAGCAGCTGGCATCCATGCATATTGAGCAACTGAATCTGGATGATTTTATGTGTGCAATCAAAGATGTTCTCAACAATAATGAACTGAAAGTGAATCACCGTGAGGCACAAGAAACTGTTCAGCGGTATTTCATGCAGAAAGAGCAAGAGATGCAGAAAGAGCGTGAGGAGAAAGGTAAGCTTGCCAAGAAAGAAGGCGAGGAGTTCCTGAAGGCTAATGCTCAGAAACCCGATGTGATCACCCGTCCCAGCGGACTGCAGTATATGGTGCTGAAGGAAGGTACCGGCAAGAGCCCCAAGGCTTCCGACACCGTAAAGTGTCACTATGAGGGATTCCTGATCGATGGTACGGTGTTCGACAGTAGTGTACAGCGTGGCGAGCCCGCCACCTTCCCATTGAATCAGGTAATAGCCGGATGGACAGAAGGTCTGCAGCTGATGAAAGAGGGTGGTAAGACCCGTTTCTTCATTCCTTATCTCCTGGCTTACGGACCCAGTGGTGCCGGACAGAGCATTCCTCCCTATGCTGCCCTGATCTTTGACGTAGAGCTCATAGAAATAGTTTAGAGTTAAGAGTTTAGAGTTCATAGTCTCCTGGTCTCTTAGTTTCCTCGTTTACTTGTCAACTTAAAAAATCAAATAAATAATCCAATTAAAGAAAATGAAAAAGTTTAGTTTTTTAGCTATCGTAGCTATTGCTGTTATTATGATTTCTTCCTGTACGACAGGAACACCTAAGGCAAACCTGAAGAATGATGTCGATACCATGAGTTATGCTATCGGTATGGCACAGACACAGGGATTGAAAGAATATCTCGTAGAGCGTCTGGGTGTTGACACTGCTTACATGGATCAGTTTATCAAAGGTCTGAACGAAGGCGCCAATGCCGGTGACGACAAGAAGCAGGCCGCTTACTATGCAGGTATCCAGATTGGTCAGCAGATTGCTAACCAGATGGTGAAGGGTATCAACCACGAGGTTTTCGGTAACGACTCTACCAAGACGATCTCTCTGAAGAACTTCATGGCTGGCTTTATCACCGGTACAACCGACGGTAAGGGCTTGATGACCATCGCTCAGGCACAGGAGACTGCTGAGAGAAAGATCAAAGAGATCAAGAGCAAGGAAATGGAGAAGACCTTCGGTCCTAACCGTGAGGCTGGTGAGAAATACCTGGCTGACTATGCTAAGAATGCCGATGTGAAGAAGTTGGGCAACGGTGTGTTATATAAGGTTATCAAGGAAGGTAAAGGTGAGATGCCTGCCGACACCTCTATGGTTGAAGTGAACTATGAGGGCAAGACCATCGACGGTACTGTTTTCGACAGCACATACAAGCGTGGCAAACCAGTGACACTGCGTGCAAACCAGGTGATCAAGGGTTGGACAGAGGCATTGGTACACATGCCTGTTGGTTCTACATGGGAAGTGGTAATCCCACAGGATCAGGCTTACGGCGAGCGCGAGCAACCACAGATCAAGCCTTTCTCTGCACTTATTTTCAAGATTGAGCTCTTAGATATCAAGAAATAAAATAGGTGAACATGAAAAGGATCCTATTGATAGCACTCACTCTTGCAGTGAGTGCTTCTCTTTTCACTGCACAGGCAGACAATAAAAAGGGAAAGAAAAAGAATAAGGCTGAGCAGACAACAGTACAACCTGTTTCCCTCATCACCGCCTCCGACTCTGTCAGCTATGCTGCCGGTATGGCCATGACGAACGGTCTGATACCTTTCTTAAAGAACCAGTATGGTGTCGATGAAGCTTTCATGGATAATTTCATTGAAGGTTTCGAGAAAGCAATGAAAGACGGTGTTGATGATCCTATCAAAGCTTTTGGTGCGGGCATACAGATTGCAGCCATGGTACAAGACCGGATGATTCCCGGGGAGAAAGCCAAATTTGCCGGTACACCCGACTCTCTCCAGACATCTCTTTTCTGCAAAGGGTTTATCGCTGCCTTGAAGAAAGACACTACTTTGTTTAAGTCCACCGAGGCAGAGAGTCTTTACGAGAAGCGTCAAGCAGCTATTGAAGAGGCAAAGAACGAGGCTAACAAGAAGGCAGGTGAGCAGTTCCTGGAAGAAAACAAGATGAAAGAGGGTGTTATTACCTCTACATCGGGTCTGCAATATAAAGTGCTTACCGAAGGGCACGGTGACGTAGCAACTGCCAATGACAAGGTAACGGTCAAATACGAGGGAAAACTGATCGACGGCACTGTCTTCGACAGTAGTTATGAGCGCACCCCCGACACTATGACTTTCAGTCCGAATCAGGTCATCAAAGGTTGGACTGAGGCACTTACCATCATGCCGGCAGGTAGCAAGTGGCAACTGTTCATCCCTTACTACCTGGCATACGGGGAGCGTAAGGCGGGTGATAAGATAGCCCCCTACTCCACCCTCATCTTTACCGTAGAAGTTATCAGTGTTGAGAAACAATAACAAGAAAAGTACTTTTTTCTAAGGAATAGTTGCTCATTTCATTTTTATTGCTTATTTTTGCTTGACAAAATGTAAGCAGTCATATTAAATAATGTATGAAAGAAATGGAAAGAATTGATAATCTGGACAAGAAAATACTGAGTATCTTATCTAAAAACGCACGTATCCCTTTCAAAGATGTTGCTGCCGTCTGCGGTGTTTCCCGTGCGGCTATCCACCAGCGTGTACAGCACATGATCGAAGAGGGCGTTATCATGGGCAGTAGTTTTAATGTCAATCCGAAATCTTTGGGATATAACACCTGCACCTATGTAGGCATCAACCTCGACCGCGGTAATATGTACAAGAGTGTTATCGAACAACTGATGCAGATTCCGGAGGTTGTGGAATGTCATTTCACCACCGGTCCTTACACGTTATTAGTAAAGCTCTATGCACAGGATAACGAGCAGTTGATGAATCTGCTGAATATCCAGATGCAGAGCATTCCCGGTGTGGTGGCTACAGAGACAATGATCTCCCTGGAGCAGAGTATCAAGAGGGAGATACCCGTTATCTACGAGGAAGGTAAGAAAAAATAATGACTATGAAAGGATATAATGTACAGGAGTATCTGCAGGAGATACATGCTCAGTACCCTGCAGCTGAGCGACAGCCCGTTATCGGTATCACCAGTAACTTTACGGATGGGGATGCCTCACTGAGAGACCGTTATTACCAGCAGGTCATCAAGGCGGGCGGTACACCTGTCATTATTCCTCCCGTAGCAGACAAAGAGGTGCTCCTTAACACACTGGACCGTCTTGACGGTATCCTCCTCAGTGGTGGTGCCGACTACAACCCGTTGTGGGCGGGAGAAGAACCGTCGATCCATCTTCATGGCATCAATGCGGTGCGCGACCTGCCTGAGTTGCTGCTTACCCAACTGGCTTACAACCGTCAGATACCGATGTTAGGAATCTGTCGGGGTATTCAGACACTTGCCATGGCGTTGGACGGCAAGGTAGCACAGGACATTGAGGAAGAACGGAAACGGAACACGACCAACGAACTGCTTCCGCATGTCAAACATTCTCAGGATGCGGCTCGTGAAGAACTCACCCACAGTGTACAGATCAAGACCGACTCTATCCTCTACAAGTTGTATCAGCAGGAGACAATATATGTCAACAGCTTCCATCACCAGGCCGTGGCACACCCCGGCAAGCGTTTCCGTGTTACAGCAACAGCTGCCGACGGCACGATAGAGGCGATAGAGAGCAAAGAATATAAGTCGGTGATGGGCGTCCAGTGGCATCCTGAGTGGCTGGAATCCGGACTACCACTTTTCCAATGGCTCGTGCAACAGGCACAGGAATTCCTGCAGGCCAAGCAGTTACACCATCGTATCCTTACTCTTGACACCCACTGCGACACACCGATGTTCTTCCCACAGGGCATCCACTTCGAGCAGCGTGATCCGAGAATCCTCGTCGATCTGCATAAGATGACAGAGGGAAGGCAAGATGCCGTCATCATGGCAGCCTATCTCCCACAACCCAAGATCGGACAGTTCTTCTCACAACTGGTACCTTTCGATGTGAAAGGTCCTACAGAATATGCCGACCTGATCTTCGACAAGATAGAGCAGATCGTCAGCGCCAACCGCGACTACCTGAGTATTGCCCGTACCCCTGCCGATCTCTATGAAGACAAGCGGAAAGGTCGTAAGAGTATTATGTTAGGTATAGAAAACGGACTGGCACTGAGTCACGATCTATCTAATGTAGCTTATTTCGCACGCCGCGGTGTGGTGTATATCACCCTCTGCCATAACGGTGATAATGACATCTGCGACTCAGCCAAGGGATGTAACACCCACAATGGGGTGAGCGCCTTCGGTGAGAAGGTGATACAAGCCATGAACCAACAGGGTATCATGGTGGATCTCAGTCATGCCAATGAGAAGAGTTTCTACGATGCCCTGCAGATCAGCAAGACGCCGATCGTATGCAGTCACAGCAGTTGTCGTGCCCTCTGTGATCATCCCCGTAACCTCACCGACGACCAGTTGCGTGCCTTGGCAGCCAATGGCGGTGTGGCACAGATCACGCTCTATGCCGGATTCCTGCGCAAGGAAGGCGAGGCAACGATCATCGATGCTATCGAGCATCTCGAACATGCCATCAGTATCATGGGTATCGACCATGTTGGATTAGGTACCGACTTCGATGGTGATGGTGGCGTGAAGGGCCTGGCCGACAGCAGTGAGATGATACAGTTTACCCTGCAACTGATGCGCCGCCGTTACAGCGAACGTGATATCGAGAAGATATGGGGTGGCAACTGGCTCCGCGTGATGGCTACTGTACAGCATAGTTCTTTTTAAGTGTAAAGTGTAGAGTGTAGAGTTATGATTACCTGTATTACCCCGCAACAAACGGAGGTGTAGGGGTAGGGTCTATCCCTACCCGTTTTGACAGATTTGTAATCCGATAAATAATACATATTGTCTAACGGTTATTGTTTTATGAAAAGATATCGCCTCATTCCATTATTCAGCATCCTGCTGATAACCTTGTTTTGTGTCTCCTGCAAAAGCAACAAGAATATGACGAGCACTGTCGATCTTGTCTGTCCTACCCCCATAGGACCTATCTTCTGCGCTGATTCCGCATACGAGTATTGTAAGGCTCAGTGCGAATTCGGTCCGCGCACGATGAACAGTGAGGCACACGACCGCTGCGAACAGTGGATCATCGGTAAGTTCCAGCAATATGGCTGTCAGGTCATCCCACAGAAATGCACGCTGACTGGCTATGACGGTACTCCCTTAAAAGCCACGAATATCATCGCCAGTATGTATCCCGAGCGCACTGCCCGTGTCTTGCTGTGCGCACACTGGGACAGCAGACCATGGGCGGATAACGATCCTGATGAAAAGAACCATCGCACACCGGTAATAGCTGCCAACGATGGCGCCAGTGGTGTGGCAGTGATGATAGAACTGGCACGTATCATTCAAAAGGCAGACTCCTTGAAGGTGGGTATCGACTTCATCTGTTTTGATGCAGAAGACTGGGGAACACCACAGTGGGACAACAACCATTACGATGGTGACAGTTGGGCCTTAGGCGCACAATACTGGTCGAAGAACCCACATCAAGCCAATTACGATGCCCGCTACGGTATCCTGTTGGATATGGTGGGCGGACAAGGTGCCCATTTCTATCAAGAGGGAATGTCTAAGGAATATGCCCAGCAGATTGTCGATAAGGTATGGGCAGCCGCTAAGGTGGTTGGCTTCGGTAGTTACTTCCCCGATGCTGTCGGTGGAAAGATCACCGATGACCATATCCCCGTCAACGACAACCGTAAGATTCCCACCATCGATATCATCCCTTATTATCCCGATTGCCAACAGAGCAATTTCGGTCCTACCTGGCATACGGTCATCGACGATATGGACCATATCGAGAAGAACACCCTCCAAGCAGTAGGACAGACCGTGATACAGGTATTATTCTCAGAGAAACCTTGAATAGTCTAGAGTGTAGAGTGTAGAGTTGTAGGGGTAGGGTTTATCCCTACCCGCATCACTGGCAGAAAAAACCCTGCCCTTATGGCCTGTTAGGTTGAAACAAATAATAAAAGCAGCTATTCCCTATGAGAATGGCTGCTTTTATTGCTCTTGTTGTTTACTTCCCAAAGATCTCCTCCAACTTTGCTTCCAGCTCTTCAGAGTCTAAGCGACCCACGATCTTACCCTCCTTGTCAATGAGGAACTTGGTGGGAATGTAGTGAACAGCATACTTGTCACTGATATCATTCGTGCGGTCGGTCTTAAATGACTTACGATCGAGAATCTTCAATCCACGCATCACGTGATGCATCTTCTGCAAGCCGTCTTTCTTGATAGCCGCCTTCAGTTTTGCCTCGTTATTGTCATCATCAGCAATAAAGATGAACTCCACACCCTTCTTGTGATATTTCTTGTATAATTCCAACATGTGTGGGTTAGACTTACGGCAGGGAACACACCATGTTGCCCAGAAGTCTAAGATAACATACTTCCCACGGAAAGCAGCGAGATCTACCATCTTACCTGTCACCACATCATTCTTGGCAAAGGTAGGAGCCATCACACCGGGCTGTACCTTCTCCTCTGCATCCAGATCCTGCTTGATACGCTGGCTCTCTACCGTCTTCTTAGCCTCATCACTCATATTATCATAAAGTGCCTTCTTGTCCTTAAACGGGAGGTTAAGAGCCTCACTGTTCACAACACTCATCAACAGTTCGGGAGCAAGATTACTCTTAGGATTCTTCTTCAGATAATCACAGAGAGACTGGCCATGTTGCTTTTGTAGCTTCTCCATCTGTTGCTCGATCTTCTCTTTCTCCTCTCCCTGAGCCTTTTCACGCTGTTGGTAGAGTGCCTCCATCTGGTCACGAAGATCTTTCTGTGATGCCTCAAGCGCTGCATTCTCCTGCTGTGTCCTACTGCCATACAAAGAAAATTTCTTAAAATCCAGCGGATCAAGGAGCAGACTCATATTAGTCGGCTCGGCATAGAACTGTATGTATTGTGCATCACGTGAGAAATATTCCATGGGCTGCATTGATATAGTCACCTTCTGGAACTGACAACCTAACTCACCACTGAACTTAAACTCGCCCTCATTGATGACTGTACTGTCGGTAACCATCTTCTCACCGTTCATATAAAAGAGATACACTTTCTTGCCATCCCATCCCTTATAGAAGTTATGTCCGGGATCGTCGGTCTCATGATCCTGAACGAATCCACTGATCTGGAAAGAGGTATTCGCCTTCGTATAACGGTCACCGAAATGATTACCATAGATATCGATCAAGCCGGCATCCATCACCGACCCGCGCCAGTTACGCTCCAGGATCTTACCATCGGGACCTACGAGGATGCAGAAGGGAATACCATTGAAGTTGTAAACCTTTGAGAGATCATCATTGAAAGCCTTCAACGTAGAACCTTGTGGCCAGACCATACCCTCGCGCTTCACAGCTGCCAACCAAGCTGCTTTCCTGTCATCCATCGAGATACTCAGGATCTCAAAGCCCTGCGGATGATAACACTTATATGCTTCTTTCAGATGAGGGATATCTGCACGACAGGGACCGCACCAACTGGCCCAGAACTCTAACAATACATATTTACCCTTACCGCAGTAGTCGCTGATACGGATGGTCTTGCCCTCGGGCGTCTGCAGTTCACAGTCGAAGAACATTGCACCAGGCACACTCATCTTCACACTGTCAACACGACTAATGGTCTTTACACCTAATGCTGTCTTCTTCAATTTTGCCGGCATGGCCGTCTCGAAGTTGTTAATCTGCTCTAAGTTAAGCATCGCTGCATTATTAAAGAAAGCATACACACCGGCAGGGGTAGAAATATTATTCTTCAGATAGTTGGCTACATAGTCAACCATCGCCTGTTTCTTCGGTTGGGCGGCACGGATGGCCTCCACACCCTCTTTCAGCGGACTCTGGTTTCTGCGTGACAGGAAATCATAATACGGTTGTTGTGCCTTGCTGTTGTCTTCTGCCAAACTGCGCAATCGGGTACAGAACGCAGCATACTGCTGGGCCATCTCCGAACCCTTCATGTCAACCTTACTATAATCGTAGAAACTCACCCTTCCGTATATATCAAAGTCTTTTGTCAGTTCATCAGGTTTTACACTGGCTTCCACTTTCTCATTACCCATAAAGAGTGGGAGTACCGGACGCATCTTAACACCACCACCACCTTCTCTCATCATCGAACGACTATCATCCTCAAAGAAACGCAGGGTCAGCAACTGTGCTTCCTTCATTTTGCCCTTGAAGACCACCACACCATTCTTCACCAATGCACTGTCGATACGGTGATAGTTCAACAGATCATCACCCGTATTCAGATGTACCATCTTACCCTCGTACTTACTGTCAAGCACGTTTACTTTCAACTCATAGCCGGCAGCCTGTGCTATCGTATAGCATCCTACAACGGCTATTAATAACAATGTTCTTATTGTCCTCATTATATAATTTATTAAGATTTTTCGATTGCAAATCTGATAATAATCACTTGTATTACACTTTCGAGGGACAAGTGTAATGTTCTTTTACAGTTTTTTAATAAACACTCGGGGACAGGCTCTGTCATGTGCCTGTCCCCGCTGATGTAGTTAACGTTATCTTTATTATTTATCCGCTATCGTGAAATCCAGCTGTCGCTTATCGACATTCGCGCGTGCCACCTGGATACGGATGGGATCACCCAACTGATACTTTCGATGACTATGACGGCCCACCAGACAGAAGTTGCGCTCATCAAACTCATAGTAGTCATCATCCAGATCATGCATCGGGATCATTCCCTCGCAGTGGTTCTCATCAATCTCCGCATAGATACCGTAAGAGGTGATTCCACTGATATGCGCGTCGAACTCCTCACCGATCTTATCAGCCATGAACTCCACCATCTTGTATTTGATGCTGTCGCGCTCAGCCTGCTGTGCCACCTGCTCCATATCAGAACTGTGTTCACAGAGTTCCTCATAATGATCCCTGTTGGCAGAACGGCCACCCTCCTGATAACGGGTGAGCAGACGATGTACCATCGTGTCGGGATAACGACGGATAGGACTGGTGAAATGGGTATAGTAGTCGAAAGCTAAGCCATAGTGCCCGATATTAAAGACACTGTACTTTGCCTTCATCATCGCACGAAGGGCCACATTCTCCACCACATTCTGCTCCCGGCGACCGTTGCAGTCGTCCATCAACTTATTCAGACTCTTGCTGATCTCCTCCTTAGAACCAGTCGTCTTCACCTTGTATCCGAAATTCACCACAAACTGGCGCAGGCGCTCGAGCTTCTGCGGGTCGGGCTGGTCGTGGATACGATAAGGCAGCGTCTTGGGTTTCTCGCCCTTCTTCACCTTACCAATCGACTCTGCCACCTGACGGTTGGCCAAGAGCATAAACTCCTCAATCAGTTTATTGGCATCCTTCGACTTCTTGTAGTAGGCACGTGTCGGTTTACCCTTCTCATCCACATCGAAGTGGAGCTCCTCACGGTCGAACTTCACAGCACCGTTCTTGAAACGTTTCTTACGCAGTTCCTTGGCTAAGGCATCCAGCGTGATAATCTCCTGTGCCAGTTCACCCTCATAGTGTGCTTTCTTCGGTGCCGGCTCTCCGGTACCATCCACCACACCGTTCTTCTCTAGGATCTCCTGTACCTCCTCGTACGCAAACCTACGGTTACTCTTGATCACCGTATGCACCAGTCGCCAGTCTTTTATCTCTGCCTGACCGTCCAGTTGGAAGATCACACTGTAGCAGAGCTTCTCCTCGTCGGGGCGCAATGAACAGATGAAGTTACAGAGCCGCTCGGGAAGCATCGGGATGGTACGATCGACGAGATACACACTGGTAGCTCGCTTCTGTGCCTCCTTGTCGATCACCGACCCTTCTTTCACATAATGCGACACGTCAGCGATATGCACACCTACCTCCCAGAGTCCTTTCTTCAATTCACGGATACTCAAGGCATCATCATAGTCCTTCGCATCGTGCGGGTCGATGGTGAAAGTACACACATCACGGAAGTCCTCCCTGCGGGCAATCTCCTCTGGGGTAATCCCGGGCTCGATATGGTTGGCAGCCTCCTCCACATTCTTCGGATAACGGTATGGCAGTCCGTACTGTGCTAAGATGGCATGCATCTCCGTATTGTTGTCACCCACCTTTCCAAGTACGTCAATCACCTCACCGACGATATTCTTACTCTCCTCGGAGGGCCACTCAATAATCTTCACGACCGCCTTCTCACCGGTCATGCC
>JAEEZP010000104.1 GCA_016291915.1 Prevotella sp.
ATGAGGTGTGATAGTCCCTTTCATTAAGTTACGGAACATCATGGCAGGGAAAGAACAGAGAGTGGCAGTGAGTCCATGGTTGGTATGGATACCGGCGGAATAGAAATGACTGAAGGCTATCGACTGTTGGTAAAGACTGTCCAAGACGGGTGTCAGGGTCTTTTTCTGTCCGAATGTATGCATCAGATGGGCAGACATGGATTCTATTAGGATGATGACCACATTCTTACGTGTCGTTGAGGTGTCTTCGGTAACTAGATCGCGTCGCAGCACACAGGTAGAGTCAACGGTGGCGGTTAGCCCGAACCATTTCCTAGTCTCACTGATAGCTTGATTATATGGCATCAGTCTTAACTCCCGGTTTTCCTTCCGTCGGGTGTCGAGCCAACTGGTCAGGAGATTGAATGTCGGAGAGATACCTAACTGATTGAGGAAAGGATCTTTGCAATAGTATGCTTCGCTTACCTTAATAGGATTATAACCGGTTCGCCCACGGATGCCAAATACACATAACCCAATCAGGCATAGAGTGATAAGCAGTTTAGCACTGATGACAAGCCCTCCTTTCTTATCTGCTATCGTATGAGCGATTTTCTTGTCAGTTCGTTGGCGTATGAATCGGCAGAAGAGTATGAAAAGGAGACAGAAAAGAAAGAATAGACAGATATATAACCAATAGCTTGTCTCGCCGAATACCATGCCGGCAGTGGTTCCAGCATAGCCAAACCAACCGAAGATCGTGGCATCGATATTCTTGAAAAAATATTGAAAATAAGGTATGTTGCCTGCGGATACAGCAAAGACGATGCAGTAGAATACACTGAGAAAGAATGTAGCGAAGCGTCGTAACCCAGAGTGATAGAAACCAATACATGCCGGCAGCAAGACTACTGCCAGGGGAAGAATCATCAGGTAGCATGCCACGACGTTATCAAACCAGATACCACGAAGGAATGCCTGTGACCACAATAAAGGTTGTCCATAACTGTCGGGTGAAAGCATGTTGTGTAGGCTGTAGAACTCAATACCTCTGAAAAAGGATGTCAACAGCAATGCCATCACATGGATGGTGAGCAGGAAAATGACAGTGTGTATATATCGTCTCATGGCCTCTTTTTTTTCAGTTATTATCAATAAACATCTGCAAAAATACGAAAAAACCCTTAAATCAATGAATTTTTAAGATAAAGAAGTCATGTCATCTTATAAATAGTCGTTAAATCTATTTTAATTGTCATTTATTCCAAAGGTTTTTTATAATTTTACGGTCATAATAGAAAGGTTATGACACAGACGGAAGAACAGATTAAGAAAGACGAGTATTTCATGCAGCGGGCCTTGGACGAAGCTCGGCAGGCATTTCGAGAGGGGGAGATACCCATAGGTGCTGTTGTGGTTTGCCGCGACCGTATTATTGCCCGGGCTCATAATATGACCGAGACGCTCACGGATGTTACGGCTCATGCAGAGATGCAGGCTATAACGGCTGCTGCCAATATGTTGGGTGGGAAGTATCTTACGGAGTGCACTTTGTATGTTACGGTAGAACCCTGTGTGATGTGTGCCGGTGCTATAGGATGGGCACAGATACCACGTATTGTCTATGGTTGCAGGGATGAGAAACGTGGATATCAGTTGTATGCGCCTAAAGCCATGCATCCCCGTTCAACAACAATTGGCGGTATCCTCGGGGAGGAGTGCCGCCAACTGATGCAGGAATTCTTTATTTCCAAGAGATAAGTCTTACTTAACCATCACAACCAGATACTTGCTGGTGCTCCAGAAAATCTGTGGGTTGGTGATCTTCAGCGTAAACTGCTTGTTAGCATCCTGTACAAGCATATAACTGCTTGTGGGATGTGGGGTAAGTACCTTCACTGATTTAGAGTACAATTTGATCTCTTTGTCTATACGGATGTCGATCTTCGTGAAATAGTTCTTGTTGAAGTTCTCACGTAATACTTTTCCGTCATCATAGATATTTTGCTCTTTCAACTCTTTCTTTGTTCCGAATACGAACCATGCGGTATTCAACTGTTTGTCTTGGTTGTTAATCGTCTCGGTCTTTTTTGCACTCTCATCTTGTAAGGCTGTAACATGGGTGTTCAGATTGGCATTCGACTCCTGAAGATCCATGATCTTTATCTCTTTAGAGTCTAAGTCAGCCTGTAGCTGCTGCAACTGCTGGTTCTTTGATTCCAATTCCTGAACCAGACCGTCGATGGTCTTCTGGAATTCTTCACCTTTGAGGTTACTGTTCTTCAACTGAGCCTGCAGTTTTTTGATTAACTCACGGTTCTTGGCCATACGGTCTTTGATAAACTGTACGTTCTCACGCATCTGCTGAGCGCGGTCAGCACGCTCACCTGCCTTGGCAACGTTTACTCGGCCCTCAGCCTCACTGATCTCACGGAATCCCTCCTGAATCTCATTTAAGATGCCTAACATGTCGTTAAGTTCATTGTCTTTCTGCTCGATAATCTTCTGAAGAGAATCGTTCATGCCGCCGTCGGGCATTACCGGTGCAGGTTTCTGATTGTCGCAGGCAACGATGGCCAGCATACATAATACGGCAAATAATAATTTTCTCATATTACTTCATTTTTTGTTTATTATCTTTTTTTCCGGCAAGAACAATAACGAACTCACCTTTTGGTTCTTTCTCTTTAAAGTGGGCAATTACCTCTTCGAGGGTTCCCCTGACACTCTCCTCGTGAATCTTTGAAATCTCCCGACAACAACTTACTTGTCTGTCTGCACCAAAGAATTCCACGAACTGCTCCAAGGTCTTCAACACCCTATATGGACTCTCGTAGAAGATCATCGTACGCTCCTCATCAGCCAGATGCTCCAATCGCGTCTTCCTTCCTTTCTTCTGCGGTAGGAAACCCTCAAAGCAAAAACGCTCGTCGGGGAGCCCGCTGCTGACCAAGGCAGGTACAAAGGCTGTGGCTCCGGGAAGTGTCTGTACCTCGATACCTGCGGCGATGGCTTCGCGTATCAGATAGAAACCGGGATCACTGATACCCGGTGTGCCCGCATCGCTGATCAATGCAATGGTCTGACCGCCTTTGAGCCGCTCCACAATACCCGCTGTCGTACCATGCTCGTTAAATTTATGATGCGACATCAGGTGATTTTTGATCTCAAAATGCTTTAGGAGGATGCCCGATGTGCGGGTGTCTTCCGCCAAGATCAGATCTGCTTCCTTTAGGATTCTTATCGCTCTCAGCGTGATATCCTCCATGTTTCCCACCGGTGTGGGTACTACATATAACATGTCCTCTTCGATGGTTAGACTTTGCAAATATAATGGATTTATTAGTTATTTGTTCATCTGAACAGAAAAAAAAGCACTTTTCTTTGCAATTTTTAAAACAGAATTGTAATTTTGTACCGTTATGATGGAATATTTACAGGGGGAATCACATCGTCCCGGAAGAATAGAGGTGGTGTGCGGTTCTATGTTTTCTGGTAAGACAGAAGAGCTGATACGAAGGTTGAAACGTGCCAAGTTTGCTAAGCAGCGGGTAGAGATTTTCAAACCGTCGCTGGATACAAGATATAGTGATGTGGACGTGGTGAGTCATGATCAGAATGCTATCCCAAGTACGCCGATTGATTCTTCGTCGTCGATCCTGCTGCTGGCTGGTGACAATGAAGTGATAGGTATTGATGAGGCACAGTTCTTGGATGAAGGACTGGTTGATGTGTGTAATCAGCTGGCTAACCGAGGTGTGCGTGTGATCATTGCCGGACTCGACATGGATTTCCGTGGCATACCCTTCGGTCCGATGCCTGCCTTGTGTGCTATTGCCGACGAGGTTACGAAAGTGCATGCCATCTGTGTAAAGTGCGGTTCACTTGCTTACCTCTCTCATCGTCTGATCAAGAACGACAAACGGGTGTTGCTCGGTGAGACAGGTGAGTATGAACCATTGTGTCGTGAGTGTTACCGTAAAGCCGTTGAGGAAGAGAATAGCCAACCCTAAAAACGTTTGAGAGGAATGATACAGGAAAAGATAACATTCGACCGTTTCATCCGCTGGGTGATTATCGTGTTGGTCGTGATAGGAGTGTATCTGATAGTGAGTAAGCTAAGCAGTGTACTCTTGCCATTTTTTATCGCATGGTTCTTCGCTTATCTTATCTACCCGATGGTTAAGTTCGTTGAGAACAAGATGCGTGTGCGTAACCGTGTGTTAAGCATCATCATTACCTTGGTGTTCGTGATAGCTGTAATAACAGGTGTGGTATGGCTGATTATCCCGCCGATGATCGAACAGATCGGAAAACTAGGTCCGCTGATCACGAAATACCTGCAGTTACAGACAGAGACTAACGATTTATCGCGTATGATCCGTGACTGGATTGCGAATAATCAGGAAACCATACAGAATTTTATCAAGCAGAAAGACTTGGTTAGCATCGCCCAGCAAGCTATGCCACAGGTGTTCTCTGTGTTGGGACAAACAGCCAGTATCATCATCAGCATCGTAGCTTCAGTCATCACCTTATTATATATGTTCTTCATCCTGCTCGACTATGAGTATCTTACGGAGAACTGGATAAAGATCTTTCCGAAGAAAGCACGACCTTTCTGGAACTCATTGATGGGTGATGTGTCGCAGGCACTGAATAACTATATCCGTGGACAAGGACTGGTGGCGCTCACCATGGGAATCCTTTTCTGTATCGGGTTCACCATCATTAATTTCCCCATGGCGATAGGTCTCGGTATCCTTATCGGTATCATGGATCTGGTACCTTATCTGCATACCTTCGCCTTGATACCTACGGCTTTCCTCGCTCTGCTCAAGGCAGCGGATACCGGACAGAATTTTTGGATTATTCTTCTCTCTGCCGTGGCTGTCTTTATCATTGTTCAGGTGATCATTGATATGATTGTGACACCTAAAATTATGGGTACTGCCAT
>JAEEZP010000105.1 GCA_016291915.1 Prevotella sp.
ATGCAGCCATGGCATCGAGATTAAACAAAGAATAGGAGTAGGGCTTTGTGCGTGCCAACTCTTGTGGAAAACTACCGTCAACAGCCATCTGGGTGGGCATGAAGACTTCCTTGAAACGTTTCCTGCATAGTGCCATCACCTCCTGATTACCAGTTAGTTTAGCAAATACTGCTGCCTGAACGGCCCAACAAGTGCCATGGTTGTTCTTAGCATTCATCTCATCAACGCCATAAGGATGGGTTGTCATCCACTGCAGATAATCTGCGAACCATTTCCTTACTCCCTCATAACAGTCGTTGGGAAGTGCTCCTTCTTTGTTTAACAGCCATACAGACTGTGCTATCTCAATCAGTTGAAGGGTATCAATAATGCCAATGCCTCTGCCAGTCACCACTCCTTTGATAGCTTGACCGTAAAGAAGATGAGGATTCATCAGCGTTTGCGGATTGATAAACCATGCGTTGAGATGGTTCACGATGGCAACGATATACCGTTTATCCTTGGTCAGCAGATACGCTGAAGTAAGATTTCCTACGATCTGACTCAGTCGGACCATTGCATGCCTGTGTGCCACGAAATTATCAGGGTTCGTCTGCCCGTCACGTCTGATATAGGGACCTTCAGGGTCTTCTGGGTTTGGCCACCAGTAGTCTCCTTCAGAATAAAAGTCATGAATACCACCTGCACTGCGGGAAGCGACAGATGCCGTTACGGTTATAGGTTCTTCCACGACGTACTTTTCAGCCAGTTGTAAGATTTCGCCGCTCAGCACTCTTGCCACTCGTTGGTTGATCCCTTTAGCACTGCCCGTCACCATCAGGCAGAACAAGACCACAATACCAAGTATTCTTTTTCCATTTATCATTTTCATATTGCAAAGAAAAAAATAAAAGGTGCAAATTTATTCTATTATTATTTCGATTTTTTGAATAATTGTACCAAAAAGGAAATTGACGAACAAATACTTCTCTGAAATCCTCTATGGAATTGGTTGAAGGAAGTCACCTTTCCACCATCATTCAGTCACCTTTTCCTAGTGAAAAGATAACCTTTGCTGACCCTTTTAATCACTTCTTTCAGTCACGATAGTGATCATGGTTTTCAACAACATCAATAGAGAAATTGTGTGTTACCTTTTTACCGGGTAAAAGTGGCCCTTTTCCCGGGCCTGAGAGCCACAGAGGCCGGGCCTTGATCCTCAGATGTGTTTACTTATTAACCACAAAATCTCGAATCTGGCAAGCTGTCCCTTTTGAACGTTCATTATGTTGAGGTGACATTCTCACCACCAGTCGATGAGGACCGATACTTAATTCTGTCTCAAACATATAAACCCAGGGAATATAAAGATTGGTACTCCAATGGGTAAACGTATCAAGACTTTTAAACGGAGAACCATCCACGCTATATTCAAGGGTCCCGGCGGAAGGTCCTGCTACACAACAGATACCAATGGCCCGTCCTTCAAAATCCAGTGTTAATTGCGCCCCATCCTTTACCGTTTCCAGCATAGTCACGTCAACAAAACCCTTACGGGTAGATGCACCATCATGAGGACGCCATGAGTCAACTATTGACCACCCTTCACCTAAACGGGCCCGGTGGATGTCCAGGAAATCGCCTTTGGAATAACTGTATTCATCGAGTTGTGTTGTTGGTATTTGATGAGGCTGGATAATATCCATCTGTTTTCCATCTTTCCACATCATCTCTAATAGTCGTATCATGGATGAAACATAATAGTCATGTCCCAAAGGTGCAGGATGTACCCCTCCAAAATCTTTCCAGGTAAACTGCCCGTCAAGAATGCGCTCACTGATTTCCTGGGCCAGATTAATACTCGGAATTGCATAATGGTTGGCTACACGCTCATGATTAAAGATAACATCTGGTTGTTGTCCACTTAACGTTCGCTCCTCCGAGTAGCTATGGATGAAGTGATTCAGTATAATGTCAGTTTCAGGATCTGTTTCCAGGATATGGCGTACGACACCTTCTACCCCTCTTATTTGTTCAAGGGGAGTGAAACCGTTTGTCTCATCGTTGACAGCAGCCTCAAAAAAGAGAAGATCCACCTTCCCCTTAGAAAGAACATCATGAACCAAACGGAAGGCATGAGGTGTGGATCCCATTGAAGGGATGCCTGCTTCGATAAAATGGAACTTTGTCTGTGGGAAACGTTGGCTCAGATAGTCCATCATCATATTATGCCAACCTTTCATCTCTGTAATAGAACCGCCCAAGAAAGCTACCCGAGCATTCCCTCCTCGTTCAAACTTTCGGAAAGAATTCTTTATACTTCCTCTAGGGTTTAGATGGATAAACCTCCCAGGATATGATGAGGCTTTGTTTAGAAATGATATCTTGCCCACAAACCCGCCATTACCTAAAACGGATATCACTACTTCCCCACCGTTATAATACTGTTCTCTTTCCTCGAAAGTGTTTATGTCTTTTCCATCCATTATCCAATGGAATGTTTTGCCAATACAAGAATCCGGTAGGGAGAAACGAAACTCACGTGCTTCATTCTTTCCGTTGATACCTCCGATATACCATACATCCCCTTTCCTACGTGCTATAACAGCATAATCCGAAGGGTATCCAGCCAACAGCCGACTCTCATCCCATGCAACGGGTACTTCCTTCAAGAAATCCTTTGGTCCTTGCGGTAATGCCTGATAACCCTCAGCCCGATCGGCAAAACAGTGAAATCCGGACTCAAAAGCAACGGATAAGGCAAGTTGATGAGCCATGCTTGTTCTTCGGAAGGCCTCCACACCTTGCCTGATCTTATTGGAAAAGGTTACAGGCGTATAATCCATAGAACCAACAACATTCCGGGTAAAGACTACGGTAGCATTATGCTCTGCCATACGGTCACATACCGTTTGCCTACCGAGTGATTCTGCTCCTTTAATGGCTTCGGTAGTCATCAGATTAGGCCATGTCCGTTCCCACCCTCGTGGTAGTGTAGCCCCATGAAAATCCACCATCAGATGATAGTCAGCAGCATCTTTGAGTATGGATGGGTAAAGGGCGATGATACGCTGTTTGTCTGTATCAAAGAAATCCACCTTCACCCCCTTGACACCCAGTTTGCTGATACGCTCAAATTCTTTGCGGCGTAAAGAGTCAACAGACATGGGCGCATTCTTTCGTCCGGCTCCGGAGTGATACCATAGCCAGATACCCACCCCTTTTTCTTTGGCATATTTCACGACGCCTTCAACGCCCTCACCATCCATCTGTTGCCAACCGGCATCTATCAGACTATAGCTCCAACCCATTTCATGACAGAAATCCACATATTTAAGTTGTTCTTTATATTGTCGTACAGTAGCACCACTGTACCACCAACTCCATGTGGCTTTTCCAGGTTTGATCCAGTCGGTATCTTGTAACATGGATGAAGGATTTAGATGTTCTACCATCTGAGAGGCAAAAATGGTATTCAGGTCATTTCCTGTAATAATCACTCGCCATGGTGTTTCCCATGGAAGTGATGACTGTGGCTCAGGAGCATCGGGGATGATCGGTTCTTCAATTTCTGGAAAACGTATTCTGTATGCTCCGTTCTCACCATTATTATCAATATGTGTGGCAGGATATGTACCATCAAGACAAGCTTCTGTTACCATCGTCCATCCTGTGTTCGTCTCAAAAAGCATCGGGAAAGCCCATCCCTGTTCATAAGGTGATTTTGTTCCGATCTGAATCCCATTCTGACAGAATTGTTCATAACTTGGTTTCTTCCGGTCATTCCAATCGTATGGGTGGATCCATGCCTTACCTTGTGGAATAGAGAATTCGGTTAACTCCTTTTGAATAGAATGTGACGTATTGTCTATGTCCGGGAAAACATAACGGAAGGCAACACCTGTATCGTATACCCTTACCACTAACTGGAAAGTTCGTTTGGTCTTATCCTTAAAAGAGAAACAATATTCTGCACAGTGATTTCTAGTGTTCAGTTGTTTTCCTGACTTCAAAGAATACGCCTCATCGATAATCTTTTTAAGGACTTTGGGTTTAGAAACATTTTGGCCATAAAGAATTCCGTCCATCTGTAACCCCAGTTTTGAGCGTTGAACGACGGTTTCTCCTTGTGAAGTAATCCTGTAAAATAATTGTCGTTGACCGTTGTCTAACTGAAGATCTTCAAGTATAAAACTAATGCTTTTTGTTGGTGAAAAA
>JAEEZP010000106.1 GCA_016291915.1 Prevotella sp.
GGAAGCCGTGGATCATTCCCGTGACAAAGGCTTCAAGGCTGCTGATTACTTCACACGTCATCCTGATGTGGAGATCAGTATGCTGGCAGCCCAACTCACTACCGACAGGGTACAGATCAGCAAGAGCCTGCAGAAGACGCCGGAGGAAGGGGATACCCGCATAAGGTTGGAACATCTGGTATTGGATTTCCGTTTTAATTATGTGGTGGAACAATTGAAGAAGTTACGTGCACAACTGCTCCAACCTGGTTTGTCTTCAGAGGAGATGAAAGAACTGATCACGCAGATTAATGATATGCAGATGCTACGTAACAAAATGGCTAGGAAGTTAGGACGCAACGATATCATTGCATCGTAAAGGATTTTTTTCAATTAAATATAATTAATAAGGTGTTCACCCACCACCATTAAAAAAGGTATTATGTATTACGTAAAGAAAACATTAGAGATATCTGCCGCTCACCGACTGCAGTTGGATTATGAGAGTAAGTGCAATAACCTGCATGGGCACAACTGGGTAATAACGATTTACTGTAAGTCGAAAGAACTCGACCGTAATGGGATGGTCGTCGATTTCACCCGTATTAAGAGACTGGTGAAGGGGCAGTTGGATCACAAACTACTCAATGATGTACTGCCTTGTCAGCCTACGGCAGAGAATATCGCCCGCTGGCTGACAGAACAGATCCCAAACTGTTATCGTGCCGATGTGCAGGAGAGTGAGGGGAATGTGGCAAGCTATGAGGTTGATGAATAAGAACGTCAGTATGAACAGCAAGAATGATATCAGGCACTACCGCGTGAATGAGATCTTCTACTCCCTACAGGGAGAGGGATTTCATACGGGTAAGGCTGCTGTCTTCGTTCGCTTTTCCGGTTGTAATCTCCGTTGTCCTTTCTGCGATACTGATTTTACTGCTTATCGTGAGATGACCGGTGAAGAGATCATCCACCGAATCAAAGACTACCCCGGTCGTTTTGTCGTTCTTACGGGTGGAGAACCCACCTTACAGGTGGATGATGCTCTGCTCGCATTGTTCCATGAGCATGGTTATATGGTGGCCATGGAAACAAATGGCACACGGCAGTGGCCGGAAGCACTCGACTGGAGTACAGTATCCCCTAAAGAGAAGGTTGTGGTTACCAGGTGTAACGAACTGAAAGTGGTGTTTCAGCAACAGCCTGAGACGGTGCTTGAGCATCTCAGGCAGCAGATAAGTGCGGAGCATTACTTCCTCCAACCTTGTGATACGGGGGATGTTGAGGAAAACAAGAGGATCGTGGCGGCATGTGTGGAGTATATCAAGAGGCATCCACAATGGCGCTTATCATTGCAGACACATAAGATTACGGGCATAAAATAATTGCAGATGATCTATATCCACTGGCTCATATTGCTTGTCTATGTCGTGGCTGTCATCGTCACCATGCTCACCGTGGTGTTGGACAAACGTCAGCCGGCCAAGACTATGGCATGGTTGCTGGTGCTTATCTTCCTGCCCGTCATCGGTATTATCCTTTATTTCTTCTTCGGACAGAACACCCGTAAAGAGAGACTTATCTCACAAAACAGTATGGATCAGCTCACAAAACGTTCCATGCTGGAGTTTGCCGAACAAGAGAACCTTCATCTGCCGGAGGAGTACGACTCCTTGATCAAACTCTTTACAGCCCAGAGCTGGGCATTGCCATTTAAGGATAACCAAGTGGATATCTTCACCGACGGTTATCATTTCTTTCATGCCCTCTTGCAGGACATCGGCAAGGCAAAGAAACATATCCATCTCGACACCTATATCTTCAATGATGATGCTTTGGGATATATGGTGACAGATGCTTTGATTGCAAAAGCCAAAGAGGGTGTGGAAGTGCGTGTTATCTATGATGCTGTGGGCTGTTGGAGTGTCAGTCATGCTTTCTTCGAGCGTATGCGTGATGAAGGAATAGAAGTCCATGCCTTCATGCCCGTGAAGTTTCCTGCCTTTACGGGAAAGGTTAACTACCGCAATCACAGAAAGATCTGTATCATCGATGGATTGGTGGGTTATATCGGCGGTATGAACATCGCCACGCGATATATTCAGGGAAAGACAAAGCGAATACCGTTGAAACTGTCTGCACAGGGATTTATCTATAAGTATATCCGTTGGCGTGACACCCATCTGCGTATCCGGGGCGGTTCGGTATATGGCATCCAACGCGCATTCCTGGTTGACTGGTATTTCGTCGATCGTACACTGATCTCCAGCCGGCGGTATTATCCGGAATATGATGAAACGAAGAAAAACGACTGTCTGATACAGATCGTTACCAGTAGTCCGATATCCCCTTGGCCGGATATCATGCAGGGGTATGTGCGCATACTCTTGCAAGCCAAGAAATATGTGTATATCGAGACACCATATTTCCTTCCTACCGAACCGGTGCTCTTTGCCATGAAGACAGCTGCTTTAGGTGGTGTTGATGTGCAACTGATGATTCCTGCCAAGACAGATGCCCGTCTGGTGGAGTGGGCCAGTAAGAGTTATTTGGAAGAGATACTGGAAGCAGGTGTGAAGGTGCTGCTCTATCAGGAAGGGTTCAATCACAGTAAGTTGCTGGTGAGCGATGACATGCTCTCTACCTGTGGCTCTACGAATATTGATTTCCGCAGTTTTGAAAACAATTTCGAGGGGAATGCGTTTATCTACGATGCAGAGGTGGCTCAGCGGATGAAAGCGGTATTCTTGGAAGACGCGCAATATTGCAGGTTACTGGATGAGAATACCGTCAATGAGCGTCGTTCTTTCTTCAAACGGTTGTGGGAGAGTGTCATCCGACTCTTCTCACCATTATTATAGTAGGATCAGAGGGGACAGCTAAGGATTCTTCACTTTTCACTTTTCATTCTTCACTTAAATATAGTGAAGTTTACCGAGCCATATTTCCGATGTTCCACAAAGTGGGGATGTTCACTGAAATCATACTGTGCCCCATGTTCAAATACAAAGATACCTTCCTCGTTGAGTAACTCTTTTTCAAAAACAAGATCAGGAATCTGTGGCAGTTCCGCCAACTGATAGGGAGGGTCTGCAAAGATAAAGTCGTATTTCTGTGAACAACTCTTAATATATCTGAAGACATCACCACGTATCACGACACTGTTGTCGGCTCCCAACTTCTGGATACACTGACGGATAAACGCATGATGGTCACGGTCTTTCTCAATGCTCACCACCTGTCGGCAGCCTCTCGACAACAACTCCAGAGAGATGCTCCCAGTGCCGGCGAAGAGATCCAGTGCCGTGGCATCTTCAAAGTCAATATAACTGTTCAGCACATTAAAGATATTCTCTTTGGCAAAATCCGTGGTGGGTCTTGCCTTGAAGGTGTGGGGGATATCGAAACGTCGCCCTTTGTAAATACCTGTGATGATTCGCATAGAGAATGGTTATCGGTTAAGGAAAAGGGTGATCATATCATAAGGCAAACCTTTCACCTGTGTCAGCGGTGCTCTGTTGAACTCTGCCGAGGGATTCACTGTGTATGCCTTACGCAGATATTTCTGCAGGTTCTCAACAAGCGTAGGTTCTTCCGGCAGGTTGCCGCAAAGGTATAACTCATCTTTGTGCTGGTCCATTCCCAGTTGTTTCCAAACATATAACAGGAAATAGACGGCATCCTGCGGGTTGTTGGTATCATAACGGTTGTAAAACCTGAACCTGTTCTGTGCAAAGGAGAAGATATCTAATTGTTTGTCGTGGAAATACCCGAAGAGCTTTCGGTTAGTGCCCGTAAAACTCCTGCGGTGGAAATGCTGCCATACCGATGCACATACATGGGTATACCGCACATCCGGGAAATGATCCTCGATCACCTGCTGTATGTCTTTGTTCAAGTTATACAGCATCACGGCATTGAGTGATGGCAATACCGTGGAGAAAATCTTGTCTCCCTGATGATGGGTGAAAGCATGATGATAGAGTGTTTCCTGATCTTCCTGTTGGTATTCATCGAGCGGGATGAGAAGCACCTCAGTGTCGACAACCACCATCACACGATCCCACTGGCGTGCCAGCAGATCCACATTACGAAAAGCCTCTCGGAGGTTTGCAGCCATCGAGATACCACTCTTTACCGTATAGGGCTCAAAAAGGAAGGTGGTCTCTGTTCCCGGTTGTACCGCTGCAAACGACAATGATTGACGACTGATACGTATCACCAGTCGTGTGCGGTGGTTCATCGTGATCACCCGTGCATTTTCTTGCATGTTATTATTCCCAGTTTCCTGCATTATCATTAGGTGTTGTGAGGTCGCCGATCTTCATTCCAGGGAATCTTCCCGCTCTGACAGCTTCCTCGGTAATACGTCTTATCTCACTCTTGTTCAGCCCCTTCAGGAAAACCCTGTAATCGGCCGAACATTCCATCAATGGTATCTGCTTACCTGATTTTGTTTGAAACATCCCTGTTGCCATCTGATAACGTTCATGACCGGCATAAGGAATATACTGAAGGGTGTCGGGTAGGAGCCCGTCCTGAATCAGTTTTGTAAATGAATTGGCATATTCACCATGATGCCGGCAAAACCGCTCCTGTGCTTGTCTGATGGCGATCAGACTACTTTTCACTGCTTGTTCCCGTATTGCCCGCTCCTTACTGAAACGTATGGGAGCCAAGACAATATGGATACACACGAGAGCCAGCAACACTGCTGTCAGTGCAAGGATGATATTGTTGATATGCTTGGTTTTATTACCTTTCATCAGATGATTCTTCATTCACTTTTGCAAAAGTACGAAAAAAACTGAGTATGAGAGAAGGTTTTATGTTTAAATCTTTTCCCAAACGTAAAGAATTCTCAATAACAGGTAAAAGAATTGTGAAAGAAAACTGTTTGTTTCTTTGTTGTTGTGAAGTAAAAAATGTATTTTTGCATGATGATGACAGACGGGGTAATACAACAGATAAAGACTTCTCTCGGTATGACGCTGACAACAGAGCAGGAATATGCCTTGGCAGTGTTCCGACAGTTTATGGGTGCTGCCAACCAACAGTCGGTGATGATACTGCGGGGAAGTGCCGGAACGGGAAAGACCACGTTGGCAAGTGCTATCGTGAGAACACTGCATCGCATGCGCCGGAAGGTAGTGTTGCTGGCTCCTACCGGGCGTGCCGCTAAGGTGTTTGCCCAGAACAGTGGACATGAGGCATTTACGATTCACAGAAAGATTTATCGACAGCGTTCCGTTGCCATCGATGATCGTTTCAACCTGAATAACAACATGCAGCAAGACACGTTGTTTTTCGTTGATGAGGCTTCGATGATTTCCAATTCTGGACAGGGCGAGTCCCTCTTCGGCAGTGGTCGGCTACTGGATGATCTGTTGCAGTATGTCTATAACGGAAGGAATTGCCGACTGGTGCTCTTAGGTGACAAGGCACAGTTGCCGCCGGTGGGAGAGGAAGAGTCGCCGGCACTTATCGGCTCGTATCTGTCTCGCTATGGCTTGCAGGTGTTTGAGTGTGACATGAATGAGGTATTACGACAACATACCGACAGTGGCATCCTCTTCAATGCCACACGTATACGACAGTTGATCACACATGATGAACTGACACAGTTACCCTTGATCCGATTCCATGGCTTTGCCGATATCCAGGTGGTGATGGGTAACGAACTGGTGGAATACTTGTCGAACAGTTATCAAAGGGTGGGGCTCGATGAGACCATGGTGATCGTGCGCAGCAATAAGCGAGCCATCATCTACAACCAAGGAATACGGGGAATGATACTCGACAGGGAGGAAGAGCTGTCAAGGGGCGACTTGCTGATGGTGGTGAAAAACCATTATCTGTCATCCGCAGAAGCACCTGTAGAGGAAGAAACAGCAAACAATGAGAGTCGCATGCGGGAAGAACCGCGCTTCGGACAGATCGGTTCGTTTATCGCCAATGGTGACCGTGCGAAGGTAGAACGAGTGAGGAATATCCGGGAATTGTACGGTTTTCACTTTGCGGATGTGACCCTTTCTTTTCCCGACTATGATGACTATGAGTTGCAGACGGTAGTGAACCTCGATACGCTGACGGCAGAATCGCCTGCCCTTACAAAAGAGCAGCAGGAACAACTGTATCAGCGTATCATGGAAGACTATGGCGATCTCTCTCAGAAGAAAGAAAGGATGAAAGCATTGCGTGAGGATGATTACTACAATGCAGTGCAGGTGAAATATGCATATGCCGTTACCTGTCATAAGGCGCAGGGCGGACAATGGGAACATATCTATCTCGATCAGGGATATATGAGTGATGAGATGCTCACACCCGACTATATCCACTGGTTATATACGGCATTTACTCGTGCCAGGGAGAAACTTTTTTTAGTGAATTGGCCAAAGACACAAATAGATAATAGTTAATAATTAATAGTTAATAGTTATAATTTTCCATTTTCCATTTATATGATTGAGGCATTATTATTTATTATAGGATTGCTCTTGGGAGCCGCCATTCTTTTCTTGATAAGTCAGAAACGGATCGCCCTGTTGGTGAAAGAGCGAAACCAACTGTTCAGTGAAGCTGCTGTAAGAAGTAGTGAGGTGAGCATGTTGAAAGACCAGATGACAGAGGAGCGTCGCCATATGGAAGAGATGCAGCAGAAGAATGACGAACAGTTTGCTCAGCGGCTGAGTCTGGTTCAGGAACAGTTGAAGAGTACGACAGAGATTCTTCTTCGACAGCGTTCGGAAGAGTTGGATAAGACGAACATGACCCAGATGAGTACGATTCTGACACCATTACGTGAGGTGATCAAAGAGATGAAAAACTCGATGGACGACAATAAGGAATCGTTTACCAGAAGTACTTCCGCTCTTGGTGAACAGCTCCGGCAGATGATGGCAGTAACCTCTTCATTAGGTAGCGAGGCAGAGAAACTGTCTAAAGCCTTACAGGCTGGCCCTAAGGTACAGGGAGATTTCGGTGAGATGAAACTGCGTGATCTCTTGGATAAGTTTGGTTTTTCGTTAGGATTGGAGTATGATGTGCAGTATGTGATGCGTGATGCGAAGGGAAAGATGATTCGCAATGACGATACCAACGACACCATGCGCCCTGATGTGGTGCTCCACTATCCCGAAGAGAAAGATGTGATTATCGATGCGAAGGCATCACTGACAGCTTTCATCGGATATGTCAATGCTACATCAGAGGAGGAACGGAAACAGTATCTGGAAGAACATGTGAAAAGTGTACGCAAGCATATCAATGAGTTGGCAGACAAGCAATATTACCGTTATAATATGGATGGTAGGAAGACGCTCGACTTCGTGATCATGTTCATTCCTAATGAGACGGCTATGCAGGCGGCACTCTATAAGGATCCCGATCTGTGGAGCTATGCTTTCAACAAACGGGTGTTTGTGACCAGTGAGCAGAATCTCTATGCGGTGTTACGTATGTTGGAGATTGCATGGATACAGCGACGACAGACAGAGAACCAAGAAAAAGTATTCGGGCTGGCTAATACCATGATTGATAGGGTGGGTGATTTCGTCAGTCGATTCGAAGATTTAGGTTCAAAACTCGAACAGTTACAGAAGTCATACGACAGTGCACATACCAAACTGACTGGTAATCAGAGTATGCTCGTACCTGCCCGTAAACTGGTGACTATGGGTGCCAAGGAAAACCCGAAACATCCTTTACCGGGGATAGAAAAGAATGAAGAGTGAAAAACCTTTTCACCCTTCACCCTATCTTTTATACTATTCACTATTTAAACGGTCGGATGGAGATACCGCCGAGCAACGCCGCTTTCTGTGTAAAGGGGTTGGCATTGAACTCCAAGAAGATGGGTATCTCTACCTTGCTGCTCTTTACTTGTATTATCTTGGTGGCACGTAAAGATGCTAATGAGCAACCAAATCCGTCGGCATAGAGGAACTGATCAAGGAAATCGCCATCCGTGCCATTACCTCTCCAGCCGGCACTCTCCATCGGTGTAATACCTGCTTTTGCCAAAAAATCTGTCTTGGCAATGCTGAAGGGTATGGACAACTCGATATAGGTAGAGTAGGCACGGTCGCCATTGAGTTTGAAGTCATTACCCATGAAGATGCAGTAACCCTGCAGACTGAAGTATTTACAACTGAAACCGAGGTTTCCTTCAAAACGATGACCGGTGGTCTTCTCCTCATAAGTGAAATAACGACCGTATTTGTCAGAACCTGATTTAAAATTATCTGACACACCGATATTCAGTCCAAAGGGTGCTCGGTAACCCAAGGAGATATCGATACGGTTGATATCACCTTCACTGAAACCGGTACTGCCGAAGCCCGACAGATAGAATCCCTGATATTTGATGCTGCCCTGCGGCTGCAGACTGATCTTACCATAATCCTGACCACGCCACATGTGACGGGTAACCAAGTCTAACTGCACATCGGTTTCAACTCTCTTCTGTGCATTTGTCAGCAATGGACAACAGAGGAAAACAAATGCAATGATAGTAAAGAATGTTCTCTTCATATTATTTGATGATTACTTTTTTCTTATTGACGATATATATACCTTTCGTGGGATGCTCTACCCTTCGTCCCTGTAAATCATAGTAAATAGGTTCTTTCTCTTGGGTAGTGTCTGTAACACTTTGTATTCCTGTTGACGTAGATACTGTGAAGGTGATGGGAGCCTGCCAGGTATCGGTCTTCGTCTTATCCTTATATATATTTAAAGTATAGGTGTTACCCTCTACAAGCGGACTGTTGGTGCTTGTGAGGTTTACGGTTTTTGTCTTTCCTGCATCTATATCATAAGATAAACTCCATGTATTGTTTCTATCCGGCCCCGTAATATTTGCGTATGCGGAGAAAGTGACTTTTTTGGCGGTATTGTTGAATATGACAACTTGCGCTTTGAATTCCGTTGTTGTCATATAGATAACCCCATTATCCGTTCTCGTATTCAGAGGCGTTGTGGTTACAATGATCTCCTTCGGCGTTTCCGTAATTGTTATTGTTCCTTCACCGATCTTATCCTTTCCGTCTTCATCAGTGGTTATCCAGAAACGAAGGGTGCCACTGGCAGTAGGAGTGAAGTAGAAAGAAATATCACTCTGCTTACCGGGGCTTATCGTAGAACCTGTGCGGGCCATGTATGTGCTGGTACCTTCTATAAATAGATAGAGACGACCATAGAACTCGCTTTCACCCGAATTATTTATCTTTACAGACAATTCCTGTGGCAAGCCGCTTTTACCATCGGATAACAGTGTGTATCTATCAAAAAAAAGATTATAGTTTGGAGTCGATATACTGATATTGATACTTCCATCCTTGACGGTTACGATAAAACAATCCTTGCAAAGGAATTTCCATTCAGTGTCATCAGGTCTTTTAATCACAGTGAAAATTGTGTAGGAACCGTCAGATAGATTTGCTTTAGACAGGTCAAAATAGAAATGAGTATAATACCTATCTTGTAAGGTTTTGGATGATCTTGATTCTATAATAGTAAGACTTCCATCATCATTTTTTATGGCATAACCCATGTCGAATGTAACCTGTTCGCCCATAGTGTTCCAGATGGGAGAGTCAAGGGTGCTTCCATCAAAGGACAAAGAACCATAAATTTCTAAGTGTAAAGGCGGAATGTAAGAATTCCCTGTCGGTGGTTGGATACCCACGATGGCATAGTTCTCTGCAGAATAGCCATCCCTGGTGGTGCTGGCTCCTGCGCCGCTGTTATCGTATGGATTCAGAACTGACAATAGGAAATAGCCATCGCTGGATCCTCCCCATCCCCAGTTGATATGGAAATAGTCATCGGCATCATAGCCGTCGCAGACAAAGGCATGACCGCCGCCTGAAGACTGACCTCTCAGTACGACTGGTCGTTTCTCAGCCAGTTCATGGTATATCATCTCATTCCATTCCTCTATCGTATAGTATGTTCTATCTTCCTTGTGGACACCCTCGTCATAATCGAAATATCTTTTTAGTGCCCCCGACATATCGCTCGTCGAAGCACTTGAGGAACTTGGACTATACTGCATTTCTACACTCTGTCCGCAGTAACGCATCAACTGTGCCACTGCCTTAGCCGAAGCATCGGTAGATGACTCGTTGCTATAGGTGTTTTTCATGTTTGCCCAGTCGAAGACGACACCGGGTAAGGATGGAAGAGTGCCTACCTTATAACCGTTCTTTGTATCACTAAGGTAGCTTGGAATCGTCTGGCATGTAGTCTTTGGCCACTCATGGTATTTCATTAACTGCGCCATGGCAGTGGCTACACAACCTGTCAGACAGTACAAATTACTGATGGTAGGACATTGGTAATTATACGCATTACCATTTTTGGAGCCTTGTCTCCATTTCGTCGTAATCATCGGGGCAATAGACTCGCGTGTCGCCTTGGCATTCTCAACACCCTCACCCTTCTCCTGTTGTACAGCCTGAATCTCTGCAGTCATTCCTTCCAGCCATCCACGCATATTATCAGGTATCTCCTGCATGTCGAACGAACCGCTGTCGGCATATCCTAAGACGGCAGGTACCCTGTCATCGGCGGCAGCTATTACAAAACCGCCACCTTGGATATTAAAGACAAAATAGGCATCAGCCACTTCCGCGGCTTTCTCCATGACAATCTCTTTGTTGCGTTGGGTAATCGCACGAATACACTTAGCACCCTTCTTCGACTGAGAACTGAGGAATGCCTTCACATTTTGTACAGCCTGCTGCTGATCAATCGGATCAGCCCAAACTTGTACTGTCATAAGAATCAGCAGAATGCTGATGACCTTTCTTGTCATAGCCCTAAACTCTAAACCCTAAACCAATTAAGCAAAGATGAATGTTCTCAACACCCAGTAGGAGAACATACCACAGAGATATCCTACGAAGGCGATCCAGGTGATGCGCTTGAGATACCATCCGAAGGTGATTTTCTCCAGACCCATGACCACGACACCGGCAGCAGAACCGATAATCAGCATAGAACCTCCTACGCCGGCACAGTATGCGAGCAACTGCCAGAAGATACCATCGACAGCCATGTCACCGACAGCTGCAACAGGATACATACCCATCGCACCTGCTACCAACGGTACATTATCAACAATGGAAGAAAGCACACCAATGATACCTGTTACAAGATAGTGGTTGCCGTGAGAGATCTGGTCTAACGACTCTCCTAAGGCGGTGAGCACACCGATATGCTCCAGACAGGATACTGCCATCAGGATACCTAAGAAGAAGAGGATGGTTGACAGGTCGATGCGGGTGAGCAACTCGGTGACGCGCTTAGCCATCGTATCTTCCTCATCAGTAGAACGGTGGAAAATCTCTGTCACGGTCCACAGAATACCTAATACCAAGAGGATACCCATGAACGGAGGCAGGTTGGTAAGACTGCGGAAGATAGGCACGAAGCACAAGCCGCCGACACCCAACCAGAAGATGATATTACGCTGCGTCTTGGTGAACGCACTGACCTCTGCCACTTTCAGATTCTGCTCCTTATCGAACTTTCCGCTGAGGTAGTACTGTAGGATAAGTGCCGGGATGACCATGGAGACGAGTGATGGGATGAAGATCTCTGTGATGACACCCTGTGTGGTGATCACACCCTTGATCCACAGCATGATAGTGGTCACGTCGCCGATAGGTGAGAAAGCACCACCACTGTTGGCAGCGATAATCACCAAAGCGGCATACAGCAGACGTTCTTTCCTTTCCTGTACTAATTTACGGAGCACCATGATCATCACGATACTGGTGGTAAGGTTATCCAGGATAGCGGAAAGGAAGAATGACATGAAGGCAATACGCCACATGAGTTTTCTCTTGCTTCGCGTCTTGATCGTGTCGCGCACGAAGTTGAAACCACCGTTGCTATCGACAATCTCAACAATCGTCATCGCTCCCATCAGGAAGAAGAGCGTCTCTCCAGTCTCTCCAAGACTCATCTTGATCTTCTCACCAACCTCTGCTATGACATTATCCGCACTGATATAACTCTCGGGTGACATCATAAACAGTGACCAGCATACTACACACATCAGCAGGGCAATGGCTGCCTTGTTGATTTCTGTTACACTCTCTATGGCAATAAAGAAATAGCCGATAATAAATACTACAATTATAGCTAAGGTTAAACTAGACATAAGGTTTTATTTTTAATTTATGCAAAGATACGAAAAATCTGAGTAAGTGAGAAGAAAATAAGTTTATTTATTTTCTCGAGCGTGAAGATTTTATTTAATAAGCGAGCAAAATACAAAATAAAACAACTAAAAACCAAAAGGGGCAAAGAAAAAATTAAATAATGTGTTGGATATTTTTAATTTATTGGTTATATTTGCGAACTAATAACGAAAAAACAAATCACATTATAAAATGAAAAAATTATTTCTATTAGCAACATTCGTGGCGTTCGTCTCTGCATCGTGGGCCATAGACAGGAAAGAGACCTTGTTGAATGATCAGTGGGAGGTGTTCCCCCATTACGACGTGAGTAAACGTCCACCAAGACAAAAGGTAACGTTGCCACATACATGGAACCTCAACGATGTGTATGACGGAATGAAATACGACCGTTCAACCTATGTATATGAGCGTCCATTCACAAAAGATGCTTCGCTGAAAGGAAAACGGGTGTTCCTGAAGTTTGATGCCGTTAACACCTATGCGGATATTTATGTGAACCAACATTTTGTGGGCTGTCATAAGGGAGGATACACCGCCTTCTGTTTTGAGATCACGAAGTTTCTGCAGGATGGTGACAATAAACTGAGTGTGATCGCAAGTAATGCATACCGGACAGACTGTGCACCCCTCTCGGGTGATTTTAATGTTTACGGAGGTATTATCCGTCCGGTTCACCTGATTGTCACCGGTGAGGATTGTATATCTCCACTGGATCATGCTTCTTCTGGTGTCTATATCCATCAGGAGAAAATCACAGCCCAACAGGCTATATTCACAGTAGAGACGATTCTGTCGTTAACCTCCGGGAAAAAGGGATATACCCTTCGCACACAGTTGTTGGATGCTGAAGGTAATAAGGTTACTGAGCAGGAGGTCCCGGTGGCAAGTGCCGAAATGCGACAGGCATTCAACCTGCGGAATCCTCACTTGTGGAATGGAAGGAAAGATCCTTATCAGTACACGGTGCGCGTAGAGTTGTTGCAAGGGGGACAGGTCATCGATAAGGTGGAAGAACAGACGGGTTTCCGTTTCTTCCATGTGGATGTTGACAAAGGATTCTTCCTGAATGGCGTAGCCCTTGATCTTCACGGTGTCTGTCGTCATGAGGAAACCTTCGGAACAGCCACTCTCCTTAATGAGAAGGCTTTGGAGGAGGATGCGAAGATTATCTACGACTTAGGATCCACAGGTGTCCGTTATGTGCATTATCCTCATTCAAAACATGATGTCGTTCAGTATGATCGCAATGGTATCGTCTTATGGTATGAGCTGAACCTCGCAGGCCCCGGCGGTTATGCTTCTCCAGGATATGTCAAGAATCCTGAGTTTGAAGCCAGCGTGATGCAGAATCTCGAGGAGATGATCAAGCAGAACTACAACTCGCCGGCTATCTGTTTCTGGAGTCTGTGCAACGAGCTCTCCTTTAAATACGATGAGCCTGCCACCTTCCTTAAACAACTGAATGCCAAGGCGAAGGAACTGGATCCGCAGCGTCTCACCACCTTTGCTATCTGTTATGATCAGGATAAGTTCCAGGGTATCACGGATGTGCTCGGCTGGAATAAGTATTTCGGTTGGTATAACAGCCAGGGAGGTATCGGTGAGTTTATGGATCAGGCGAAGATCGATGCAGCCGGACAACCGCTTGGTGTTTGTGAATATGGTGCTGCCGGCAGTTACAACCAGCATGGTTATGAGAAGATAGTCAGCAATAAGATCCACTTGGAGGAATATCAGGCACGTGTGCATGAAGACAACTGGATGCAGATGGTGAAACGCCCGTATATCTGGTGTAAGTTCATCTGGCAGTATTCCGACAATCCTTCCAGCATCCGTGATGAGGGTGATCGTAAAGGTATGAACGACAAAGGTATCGTATCGCATGACCGAAAAGTCTTCAAAGACTCGTATTATTTCTATCAGGCTAACTGGAGTGAGAATCCGATGCTCTATATCTCTGCCCGTCGCTATACCACACGCACAGAGCCCACCACGATGGTGAAGATATACACCAACCAGCAGGTGGCCACCCTTTACGTAAACGGAAAGAAGATCGGCAAGGCAAAGAATGACGGTCTTGGTAGGATCGTTTTCGAGAATGTCAAGTTGAAGGAGGGCGAGAACAGCGTCGAGGTACGTAGCGGCAAACTCTCAGACAGTTGTACCTGGACGTATGATCCAAACGCGAAGGATGACAAGAATAAGAATTCCGGTGGCAGACTGGATGGGGCCGTGTAGTTATAAAAGGTGACCAATTCGATGAGAAAAGGTCACCTTTTTTCGTTAGGAAAGACCACCTTTTCTTTTCAATTCTCGAGAGAATTCCCGGCTAAAGTGTACCTTTGGCCGGGCTTGTGGTACCCTTTTCTATCCAATTCCTCTGTGCTCCAATCGTGACAGCCTCGTGACAACCTTTGACAGCCTCCGACAGGTTGCATACCCTTTGCCACAGCGGGATGTGTCAACCTGACAACCTTTTTTGCAAAAAAACTATAGTAGATAAAAAATGGGGTCTGGTCTGCGAAGCCTGTCCCCCAATATGAAATTGTCTTGAAATACTTTCATCCACTCTTGACTTTTCATCGATGCGCTCTTGACTTTTATCTAAGAAAAGTTAAGAATCATTGCGTCCTTTTCAAGACATTCTTGCATGAATTTCTCTGATATATTGCCAAATATGCTAAAATACCTTAAATCTGTTTGCAATTTTTAAATTATTCAACTATATTTGCGGAAGAAAGTGTTGAAACGCAAATAAAAACAATCTACATGGAGCAACAAGCGGTAATAAAGACAGTTGGGGGACAGA
>JAEEZP010000107.1 GCA_016291915.1 Prevotella sp.
CAGAAGGCCAATGCCTGGATGGAAGAGAATATGTTCCCATTCTACCCGCAAGGGGATCTTAAAGACACAACAAAATGAAACAGGAGATAATTATTTCAGGTTTTGGCGGACAGGGTGTGCTCTCAATGGGTAAGATCCTCGCCTATTCAGGATTGATGGAAGACAAAGAGGTAACGTGGATGCCGGCATATGGTCCGGAGCAGCGTGGTGGTACCGCCAATGTGACCGTTATCGTGAGCGATGACCGTATCTCATCACCGATCCTCAGTAAATACGACATCGCTATCGTGCTGAATCAGCCTTCACTCGATAAGTTCTTACCGAAGATCAAACCGGGTGGTATCCTGATATACGACAGTTATGGTATCATCAACCCACCACAGCGTGACGATATCAATGTATATTGTATCAATGCGATGGACAAGGCTGCTGAGATGAAGAATTCAAAGGTGTTCAACATGATCATTCTCGGCGGACTCCTTCAGGTGTGCCCGGTTGTCAGTGACAAGGGCGTGGAGAAAGCCTTGTTTAAGACACTGCCTGAGCGTCACCATGGACTGATACCTCTGAACATGGAGGCCATCAAGGCAGGTAGAGAGATTATTACTAAGTTGTAATCTTTTATCTTATAAACCATTGGCGGCAGTATGAGGGAAATCTTTATACTGCCGCTATTATATATAATAAGGTGTATAAAGAATTGCGAGGGGTTATTCAAAACAAAGGCAGTTTACTGTAATTCTTTTATAAAAAAGAATGAATTTACAACAAATTTACTATCTTTGCAATTTGAATGATATAATATGTCATGAGAGAACGAATCATAAACAATCATGCAGGCGGAGAAGAATTCTCTGAGATAATGACCAGGCTATATGATGATTATTATAAAGCCTTGGTGGGTTATTCCATGCAGTTTGTTGATGATCTGGATGTAGCTAAGGACATTGTACAAACTCTTTTTCAAAGGATATGGGAGCTGCATATTGACGTGCATAATGAGTTGAAGGTCAAGGCGTATCTCTACAATGGAGTCCGCAATATGTCATTAACTACTCTGCGACGTAGAGACATAGCGGACCGGTATGTCAAGGAACAGTCATTACGGTATGAGAAATATGTCGTCAATGCAGATGGGGAAGAGGAATTTTTCACGGAGGAAGTATTCCGTCTTTTATTCAAGAAAATCGATGAACTTCCTAGGCGGCAGCGTGAGGTTTTCCTTTTGTGTATGGAAGGGAAGTCGTATAAAGAAATCGGCATGGCTTTAAATATCGGCACGGAAACGGTAAAGACACAAAAGAAAAAGGCTATTTTAAAACTGAAAAAGGAGTTGGGTGAACTGTCATTTCTCATTCTTTTGTTGTTGCCTAATTAAATCTTTTTACAAAAGTATCCCCCAAATGGGCTTTCTATGTGTTATAGAATTATAATACACAGAGAGAATTATGAAAAAAAATATAAACAGACTGATCTCCGATTCCCTATGGGGGACGATTAGTGATGACGACCAACGTTATCTCGATCAATTGTTGGAAAATGACCAGGAACTAAGGGAAAGGTATCAACAGTTACTAAAAAGAAAAGATCTCGTAAAGCGATATCAGTTATATAACAGTATTGAGCCTTATGAAGGATCAAGCAGTGAACAACTAGAAAGTGAAGAAAAAAATCGCTTTGCGGGCTTTCTACGTGTTATTCTGCCATACTTCCGTTATGCAGCCATTATCATCATTCTCTTTGTGGTCGGTTCCTTGTGGTTGAACAAGAATAAGGATGAGCGCCCCACAGCTCCACAGTTGTCTGACGAGGTGTTGGCAACGATTACCCAGGCAGAACAAAGTGGAAAGAATCAGGCTGTACTTACCATCGACGGTCAGCCTGTGAAAGTGGAAAACGAAAAGACCATTCAGAAGATAGAAAAAGGTAAGACGCAAGAGCATATACTTACCACCCATCACGACTCGGAATTCTGGTTGACCCTCGATGATGGCACAAGGGTACACCTAAACTATGGCACTACACTGATATACCCCCGAAAGTTCAATGGCGACACGCGTGAGGTGGAACTCGAAGGTGAGGCTTATTTCTTTGTTGCCAAGGATACCAATCATCCGTTTGTCGTTCACACTCCTGAGGGTGATGTAAAGGTTTATGGAACAGAATTCAATATCAATACGAAGGATGATGAGGGTACTACACGTATCGTATTGGTCAATGGTAGTATCAGCGTAACGCCGAAGGGTGGTCGTGAACAGATGATAAGACCTAACGAGATGGCCGTCATCTCTTCCGGTGAGTGTATGTTCTCTACGGTTGATGTCGCCCCCTATGTGTCGTGGAATACCGGTATGTTTATCTTCGCCGACTGTCCGTTGGAGAAACTGATGCGGGTGCTCTCACGCTGGTATAATAAACGGGTGGAGTTCAATAGTGATGATATCCGTCAGATAGAGTTTACCGGCACGATCAACAAATACGGTGATATCTCACCGGCCCTTAAGGCTATCCATACCGTAACGGGCCTACGTATTGAGATGAAGAAAGATCTGATCATAATAAGTAAGCAATCATACTAATTAATTTGTAAACCTAAAGATCATGAAACAATTCGAAAAGACAAAACGAGTGTTCATGCTCATCCTTCTGGTCCTGTGGTCAGCAGCACCGTGGACAACGGCAGCTATGGCTCAGCAGGCCTCACAGAAGAATGTAACCCTGAACATGAAATCCGCCAATGTGAAGGATTTCTTTAGTGAAGTGACTAAGCAAACGGGCCTGAACTTTATCTGTAAGTCGGATCTGGCCAATCAGTTGCCAAAAGTCACGGTGCAAGCAACTAACAAACCTGTGCGCCAGGTTTTGAGTACTGTATTCGCACAGTTAGGATGCAACTATGAGATTGAAGACAACTTCGTTACCGTGACTAAGAAACAAAGCGGTGGAGGTGGTACCCGTCAGGTAAAAGGTGTGGTGCGTGATGCCGACGGAGAACTGCTCATCGGTGTGCCGGTAAGTATCGGTGACGGACGTGTGAGTACTGTTACCGATGTCAACGGAGCATACTCATTAACCATTCCTACCGACCAGACCGTATTGAAGTATACGTATGTAGGTATGGAAGATGCTTATCTTACTATTCCAAGAGGAACGAGAGACATCTCAAGAGATGTGGTGATGAAGTCGGAAAATATGTTGGGTGATGTGATGGTAACGGGTTATCAGACCATCTCTCGTGAGCGTGCTACAGGAGCGTTCGGTAAGGTTGATGCCGACCATCTTGCACAGCCAACCGCCAATATCGGTGAACGACTGGTTGGTTCAGTAGCTGGTTTGGCTGCCACAACGGATGCCAACGGTGATATTGCCTTCCAGATACGTGGTCTTTCTACCTTGGTCGCCTCTAACAAAGACCCGCTGTTGATTGTTGACGGATTCCCCGTGGAAGCATCTATCAACACGCTGAACCCGAATAATGTAGAGAGCATTACCGTCTTGAAGGATGCCGCTGCTGCATCTATTTGGGGTGCTAAAGCTGCCAACGGTGTGATTGTCGTTACGACAAAAGATGGTAAGGATGCCAGAAACGCCAAGGGGGGGGTGAAAGTATCGTTCAATTCTATGCTGAAATACTCTCCCAAAATTGACAATGATTACTATACGGCTAATGCATCTAACCAAGAAATAATTGACTGGCAGATCTATACGTTTGAGAATAAGAACTTTGGTTATATGGCGCTCATTGGAGATGGTAATTCCAATAATAATCTGCGATATAACTACAACTCTTATTCCAACCTCTTTGTTATGCTGAATGAAAACCGTTTGGGGTATGTCTCTGACAGTGAGTTGAATGCCTATATCGCCAAGATCCGTACGCAGGATAACTCCCAGCAGATTAAGGACTACCTGCTTGATAATCCTTTCACACAGCAATATGACCTGAATATTGCCCAAAGCGGTGAGAAGGTCCATTCTAATATCTCAGTGATGTATGAGAACGGTCAGCAGTATTTGAAAGGCAACAGTAGGAACAAATATACGTTCAATGCCAATGCGACGGTCAATCTGTATAAGTGGTTGGATTTCAATGTCAACGGTACGTTCTACTATAATAAGCAGAAAAACAACGGTGTAGATTTCAAGGGTCCGGCCTTTGAGTTGTTCTTCGACGAGAATGGCGACTATACTGATGTGGTACGCTCGTATGCAAGTCTAAACGACCGTTTTTTCTATACCCCCAATATCCATCGTTATATGAACTGGGAGGCCTTCCCGTATACCGATTGGGGATACAACCCTGTACAGGAGATGCGCGGTCATGACTATACCACTAAGACGATAAACGCACGTATCCAGGGTGGATTGAACTTTAAATTGGCAAAAGGCATCAACTTTGAAACCAAGTACCAGTATGAACTGCTGAACACTGATACGCGGAATATTGATGATGAAAGCACCTGGTCAACCCGATCAACTATCAATATCGCTGCTACTTCTAACAAGACCAAGACAGGTGCTGTGACACCTAACCTGCCTGCCGGTAGTATCCTGAAGCAGAACCGTGGATATATCAATGCCTACAACTGGCGTAACCAGTTTAATCTGAACCGTACCTTTGCCGAACGCCATGAGGTCACGTTCATTGCCGGTACAGAAATATCCAACAGAGTCTATAAGACCGTTACAAACCCACCAACCTATGGTTATAACGATGAGACACTGGCTGTAGGAAAGATCACCTCTCTTACCTATAAGAACTATTTCAACAGTAATACGACTTTCTCTAACTATGTGAACAGCTATACATATCAGCAGGATCGCTATTTCTCAGCATATGGTAACTTGGCTTATACACTGGATGAGAAATATACACTGTCAGCTTCTGCACGTACCGATGCGTCTAACCTTATTACTGATGATCCGAGTTATCGTTATTCGCCCTTCTGGAGTGTCGGTGCTAAGTGGATGTTGTCGAAAGAGAATTTTGCGAAAGATTGGTCATGGCTTGATATGATGGCCGTACGACTCACCTATGGTTTCAATGGAAATGTGGACCGTTCTACCTCTGTACAACCGGTAATCAAGTATAATACTGCACAGGATGTACTTTTGCAAGACTATACCGCAACAATCAGTAGCTATGGAAACTCTGCACTCCGTTGGGAGAAGACAGGAACCGTTGACTTGGGTATCGACATGAGTATCCTCCACGGAAAACTTACTGCTAAGTTGGATATCTATAATAAGAAGGGTACCGACCTGTTGGCAACTATCAGTCTGCCTGCTGTAACAGGTGCTGCCACGAATAAGATCAATGCCGCCGAGATGACTAACCGAGGTTTTGAGTTGGAGTTAGGTACCTACCAGCGTTTCGGTGATGTGAGATGGCAAGGATCTTTGATGATTGCCTATAACAAGAACAAGATCGATAAGATGCTGCGTACTGCATATACCGGATATGAGCTTAGTGGACGCCAGGAAGACGATAGCGGTGCATCTGCCGATGTTCGATACAGGGCCGGCTATAATGCCAACACCCTTTGGTCGTATGCATATGGTGGAATGATCAATGTCGGAACTGCTGATAACCCCGCTTATTATCCATCTATCATGCAGGGTGATGAGAAGGTGGCTCTCGTTCAGAGCCAGACAGGTGACTGGAGTAATTACATGATCAACTCCGGAACATCCGTGGCACCATGGAACTTCAGTCTTTCCAACACTTTCAGTTGGAAGAACTTCGACCTGTCATTCCTGTTCACGGGTAAGTTCGGTCATAAGTTCCGCAGATTGTCCGCCAACTATCCGATACGTACCAATATCCTTCCGAACAAGGCTATGGCAGACGTTATCGCCCAGAATGGTGATACCTACATTCCATTTGCGGCAGCACCTTATACAGACTATGCCCTCGCATCAGAAGTTGCAAGTGATATGAACTGGTGGACACGTTATACCCGCTTTATGGATTATGGTATAGAGAGTGCTACGCTGATACGATTCCAGGAACTCACCTTGGCTTATACACTCCCGAGAACCATCGTTGACAAGATTGGAATCGGTGGCTTGAAGATTTATCTCAAGGGAAACAATCTGCATACTTTCACCTTTAATAAATACGACGAGGATCCGGAGTTCCCGCTCGGTACTATCCGCCCGGTGGCTGCCTATACCCTCGGATTTAATATAACCCTCTAATCCTATATATACAATGAAAAAGTATTTCAATATATTCGTTATACTGCTGGCTGCAGTAGTCTTCACCGCCTGTGACGACTATTTGGATGTGAAGCCATCGAAAAGTACCAGCCTTACCGTTGAGACCGGAGAACAGCTGAATGCAATGCTGAATGCTTATTCCGTGTATTATCTGGAGCAAAGTCCTTGGCTTATCAATGCTTCCGATGATCAGCGCTGTGATACTGAGTGGTTTGAGATTACCGGATCAAGTGATTGTGAAGGCTATAGTACTGAATCGCTGAGCTATGCGCTTTGGGGTACAAACATTATTCCTGATCTGACCGATACAAACTGGAAACACGAGTATCAGAAGATATTCTACGCCAATACCATCTTGGAGAAGGCTGATAAGGTATCTGGTCTTTCTAGCAGTGAGCGTGAGGACATCAAGCGTGAGGCACGTTTCATCCGTGCTATCAGCAGCTGGTATCTCGCACAGGTATATTGCGTGCCTCTCGTTCCAGGCAATGAGAACAAACAAGGTATTGTATTGAAAACCTCCACCGACTTCGGTGAGTCGGTAAAGCGTGCTTCTTTGAAAGAAACGTACGACTTTATCGAGGCTGACCTGCAAGAAGCACTGAAGATAGAAAAGCCTTTTGCAAGAATCGGTAATACCAACCGTTGGAATTCCGTACGTGCCAACAAGGCTGCCGTCAATGGTTTTGCTGCCCGCTTCTATCTCTATCTGAATGACTATGAGAAGGCGCTCAACTACGCTAATGCAGCACTGAGTGCACATAATCAACTGGTTGACTATAACACAGAGATGAAGAATATGGATTCTCCTACTACCGTGACCATTAATGGCAAGAGTGAGACCATCATCTTCCCATATACTTACGAGGGAGGCGCCAATAATGTCAATGAGCGGATGCTTGAGTGGAAAGAGATGACTTACTTCCGTATGCAAGAGGATAAGAACTGGTGGATGATGCCGAGTGAATCATTGTTGGCACTCTATGACAAGACTTATGACTTGCGTTACAAATACCACTTCATCCCGAACTATTCTTTCATCAACACGATTTCAACTCCACTGATGGGTTATGTGTTCTGGTGGAAAGACAGGTTGCCTTCCGGTCCCACCACAGCTGAAATGCTGTTGACCAAGGCTGAGTGTGAGGCTCGTCTGGGTAATGTACAAGCAGCTATGACAACAGTCAATACACTTCGTGCAGCCCGAATGGACAAGAATGCTCCGGCCAATGTCATCAACTTATCTGCTACCAGCAAGGAGGATGCCGTTAAGAAGATTCTGGAGGAGCGTCGCCGTGAGATGCCTTTCGTACGCAGATTCATGGATATCCGTCGTCTGAACTCCAATAACGACTCGTTTGATGATGTGGGAGCACTAACCAAATCGTTCTATGGTTTCTCTTTGACGAATATCGACAAGAGTTCGAAGAAGACTTACACCTTAGAGATGAATTCAGACAAGTATGCTTGTCCGCTGCCAAAGACAGAGTTTGAGGTAAGCGACTTCGTTATCGATCAGAATATCTATCAGTAATCGAAACACAGGGAGCACAGAGAAGACAGAGAACTCGGAGGTTTCCTAACCTCTATGCTGTTTCCTTTGTGCCCTCTGTCTTTATATAATAAAGAATGAAGAAAATAATCCTTCCCATCCTCGTTAGCGTGTTCTGTGCATCGTGCAGTAAGGATGTCTATCGTGTCAACGGTACGTATAAAACTGCTGATGACACAGAGATCTATCTGATAAATCTTGACAGTAAAGATACTATCGGTGTTACGACAGTTAAAGACAATCAGTTCTCATTCAAAGGAAAGCTGTCAGAGCCAGTCTATGCCTATATCGGTCAGGGACGGGTTCGGGTAAGTCATATCTTGGAAGCGGGTGTTGCCTCCATAGATCTTGATGAGCGCAAAGGACATGGTACGCCCTTGGCTGATGCCTACAACAAATTCCATCGTCGATTCTACAGCTATGATGCTTTGCGAAATAACGAACGGAAGGTGCTGACTGCAGAAAAAGAAACGATCAGTCTGAATGAATTCAACCAACGATGGGAGGCTATCAATGATAAGTATCGTGTACTTCAGGGTCAGTTGACAGATTCTCTTGTAAGTATCAACAAGGATAACCTCGTCGGTGCCTTAGCATTAGACGATATGGCTTTTCGTGATACTACCTTGTTCATGCGTCTGTATAACGAGATGTCACCACAGATGCAGACTTTCTCATTGCTTCGCAGCGATGCGGAGAATATCAGGCTCCAGAGCAGGACGGCCAAGGGGAAGATGTTCACCGACTATCTCATCAAGGCAGGCAATCTCGATGGCAGCGACGTCCGTCTGTCGGATTACGTAGGCAAGGGTAAGTATATTCTGCTTGACCATTGGGCATCCTGGTGCGGACCCTGCAAGGCAGAGATGCCGTATCTAAAGAAGACCTGGGAAGCCTTTGCCGGTGATCGTTTTGATATTGTGAGTATCGCTGTGAATGATAAACGGGAGCAGACACTACATGCTCTGAAACAGTTAGACATGCCATGGCATCAGATTGTAGATGCGCAGAGCATACCGAGTACCTTATATAATATTAAAGGAATTCCTCATCTGATCCTTTTTGCCCCAGACGGAACCATCCTTCGCCGTGACCTTCGTGGTGAGCAGATTTATACCGCTATCAGTCAGATACTCTCTGAAGAGAAATAAACTGAATTATTGAACCGTCATAATCCAGTCAACGATATCTTTCAATACTTCGGGAGATATCGTTTCTTCAATACTGTGATATTCTGTGGGTAAACCGGTCAGACAATGCTGGAAAAGATGATTCAGGGAAGGATACTCCTTAGTGAGGTTTTTCCTGCCTTTAAATAAGGCTTTACCAATTCCATTGAGGTTGGGGTCTGAGAGTACCTGACAGTCTTTGTCACCATTAATGGCAAAAACAGGACATTGGGTAGATACAATATCGGCACGAGGATCATAGTCAATAAACCATCTTAACCATGGATTATTAA
>JAEEZP010000108.1 GCA_016291915.1 Prevotella sp.
GATGGATTCTGCAGCGAGTATGATACAGAGTGGACGTTATAAGAAAGTCATCGTGATAGGTGCTGACAAGATGTCTTCTGTAACCGATTATACCGATCGTCAGACATGTCCCTTGTTTGGTGATGGTGCGGCTGCAGTTCTTGTTGAAGCCACGGAAGAACCAAATATTGGCGTTCTTGACTCCTATTTACGCGCTGACGGAAAGGGCTTACCATTCTTACACAAGAAAGCTGGTGGCAGTGTTTGTCCCGCAAACCATTTCACTGTCGACCATCGTCTGCACTACCTCTATCAGGAGGGACGCACAGTCTTTCGTTATGCTGTAACCAGTATGAGTGATGACTGTGAACTGATAGCAAGACGTAATGGATTGACAAACGCCAATATCCGTTATGTCGTTCCTCATCAGGCCAATATCCGTATCATCGAGGCTGTCGCTAAACGGTTGGAGGTTCCCATGGAGAAGGTAATGATGAATATTGAGCATTTCGGTAATACCAGTGCTGCAACCATTCCATTGGCTCTCTGGGAATATGAATCCAGTCTGCGTAGGGGCGATAACCTTATCCTGACAGCTTTCGGAGCCGGTTTTGTACATGGCGCTTCCTATTATAAGTGGGCATACGACGGAGACAAGTACTCTGCTCCTGTGAAGTAATAGACAGAAAAGATATGAAAAGCGCGCCTTATCAAGAATAGGGTGCGTTTTTTTACACATTAATAAGATAATCATGCATAAGGCCGGATTTGTAAACATAGTAGGAAATCCCAATGTGGGGAAGTCGACACTCATGAACCAACTGGTTGGTGAGCGGATATCCATAGCAACCTTTAAGGCACAGACAACCCGTCATCGTATCATGGGTATTGTTAATACGGATGAGATGCAGATCGTTTTCTCCGATACGCCAGGTGTTCTCAAGCCTAACTATAAACTTCAGGAGTCAATGTTGGCTTTTTCAGAGAGTGCACTCACAGATGCTGATGTACTACTGTATGTCACTGATGTGGTGGAGAATCCTGAGAAGAATATGGATTTCCTGGAGAAGGTGCAGAAAATGACAATACCTGTTATCTTGTTGATCAACAAAATTGATGAGACAAATCAAGGGCACCTCGGTACTCTTGTGGAGAAATGGCATCAACTGCTTCCCAATGCAGAGATACTGCCTATCTCTGCGAAGAATAAGTTTGGCGTGGATATCCTTTTGCGAAGAATCAAGGACCTGTTGCCTGACAGTCCTCCATATTTTGATAAGGAGCAGTTGACTGACAAACCGGCGCGTTTCTTCGTGAGTGAGATCATCCGAGAAAAGATCTTATTATATTACGACAAGGAGATACCTTACTCAGTTGAAGTTGTCGTAGAGAGCTTTAAAGAGAAGGAGAACAGTATCCACATTCGTGTTGTGATATATGTAGAACGTGACTCTCAGAAAGGTATTATCATCGGTCATCAGGGAGTCGCCCTGAAAAAGGTGGGGGCCGAGTCGCGTAAGGCTTTGGAACGTTTCTTCGGTAAGTCTATCTTCCTTGAGACTTATGTAAAGGTTGACAAGGATTGGCGAAGCAGCAAGAAAGAGTTGGAGAATTTTGGTTATTATCCGGAATAAATTAAAGATTTTGACACATGGCAAATTTAGTAGCAATAGTAGGTCGTCCCAATGTCGGTAAGTCGACATTGTTTAATCGTTTGACGCAGTCACGTCGTGCAATTGTCAGTGAGCAGGCCGGAACTACGCGTGATCGTCAGTATGGTAAGTGCGAGTGGTGTGGAAAGGAGTTTTCTGTCGTTGATACCGGAGGATGGGTAGTCAATAGTGATGATATCTTCGAGGATGCCATCCGTAAACAGGTACTTGTAGCTACTGAAGAGGCCGATCTGCTCTTGTTTCTTGTGGATACGGCAAGTGGCTTGACCGATTGGGATCAGGATGTGGCAAAGATTTTACGACGTTCCAATCTTCCTGTTATTCTCGTAGCCAACAAGGTAGACAATAACGATCAGCAGTACGATGCTATGGAGTTCTACAAACTGGGTTTGGGTGAGCCGCAGTGTATCAGTGCTGTTACCGGTAGTGGTACCGGTGATCTTCTCGACCTGGTCTTGGAGAAATTAAAGGATGCAAAACCAGAAGAGCCTATCGACCTTAATACGCCCCGTTTCGCTGTTGTCGGTCGTCCGAACGCAGGTAAGAGCAGTATTATCAATGCTTTTATCGGTGAAGATCGTCATATCGTTACAGAGATAGCCGGCACCACGCGCGACAGTATATACACTAAGTATGATAAGTTTGGTTTTGATTTCTATCTGGTAGATACTGCGGGTATCCGTAGGAAAAACAAGGTAACCGAAGATTTGGAGTTCTATAGTGTGATGCGTTCTATCCGTGCCATAGAGAATTCTGACGTATGTATCTTGATGTTGGATGCAACAAGAGGTATCGAGACGCAGGATATGAATATCTTCCAGCTGATACAGAAAAACCAAAAGTCGTTGGTGGTGGTGGTCAACAAATGGGATCTGGTGGAAGATAAGAGTCAGGCTGTGGTAAAAACATTTGAGACAGCTATCCGCCAGCGCATGGCACCTTTTACTGATTTTCCGATAATCTTTGCTTCTGCACTTACCAAGCAGCGTATTTTTAAGGTGTTGGAAACGGCAAAGCAGGTCTACCTTAATCGTAAGATAAGGATTGGTACCACAAAGCTCAATGAGGTAATGTTACCGCTTATTGAAGCTACTCCGCCTCCCTCTGTGAAAGGAAAGTATATCAAAATCAAGTACTGTAACCAGATTCCTGACACACAGATACCTACGTTTGTGTTCTATGCCAACCTCCCGCAGTATGTGAAGGAACCGTATAAACGATTCCTGGAGAATAAAATCCGCGAGCATTGGACACTTACGGGTAGTCCTATCAACGTGTTTATCCGTCAGAAATAACCTACATTATTACAAGTATGAGGCGCTTGTTGATCATAACGACCTGTTGTGTCCTTCTTTCCATCTTCTCGTGTATGAACGAGAAGAAAGTAGATTTTGCAGCTGCTAATATGGCCAAAACCTATTATGAACATCTTTTGAATGGTCGTTATGAGAAGTTTGTGGAAGGAATGGATTTTCCTGAGCAAATTCCGGAGGGTTATCGTGAACAACTGGTTCTTAATGCGAAAATGTTTGTGGAGGAACAGCAGAACGAGCACCGCGGTCTCACCGATGTACGTGTTGTCAACTGTGTTAACGACAGCACGGACAAAGGTGCTCATGCTTATCTGCTCCTGGTCTTCAATGACTCTGTTATGGAAGAGGTCGTCGTGCCCATGATCAAACGCGACGGAACATGGTATATGAAATAAAAACCTTTATTTTAGGTGTTGTATCTCTTCGTCTCTTACTTTCTTGAATAAGTCTGAGGCGAAGATGAAATCATTCAGCTTCTTGTTTGAAGAGGTGAGAATCTGTTCTTTGTTGCCGGTCCATGCTGCTTCTCCCTCATGGATGAATATAATATTCTCACCGATACCCATCACAGAATTCATGTCGTGGGTATTGATGATGGTTGTTGTCTGATATTCCTGTGTGATACCATGAAGCAAGTCGTCAATGACGAGTGATGTCTTTGGGTCAAGGCCGGAGTTTGGCTCATCGCAGAACAGATAACGAGGATTCAGTGAGATAGCCCTGGCTATAGCCACACGTTTCTGCATACCTCCTGAAATCTCACCTGGATATTTTCCCTGTGCATCTAAGAGGTTCACACGGTCGAGGCATTCCTGTGCCCGTTTGGTACGTTCACGGAGATTCATGGAGGAGAACATATCCAATGGGAACATCACATTCTCCAAGACACTCATAGAGTCGAAGAGAGCAGCACTCTGGAAGATCATTCCCATCTCACGACGTAACATTACCTTCTCCTGCTTGCTCATAGCCACAAAGTCACGGTCATCATAAAGCACCTGTCCACTAGTGGGTTCCAGCAACCCTACGAGATTCTTCATCAAAACAGTCTTGCCAGAACCACTTTGGCCGATAATCAGATTAGTCATACCGTTCTCAAAGACAGCATTGATATCCTTCAGAACATCCTTGTCATCGAAAGATTTATATAGGTGCTTGATCTCTATCATGACAACAGTTGGGTTAAGAAAACATCAGAAAAAAGAA
>JAEEZP010000109.1 GCA_016291915.1 Prevotella sp.
AATGCCTCCCGCATCGTCTTGAAAGAGGATGAGAACAGCCTCGATGATGTGGTGGTCGTTGGTTACGGTGCCCTGAAGCAGAAGAACGTGACGGGCTCTATCGAGGTGATCGACCCCGAGGAGATCAAGGACTTGGCGGTAAGTAGCCTTTCTGAGGCCCTCATCGGATTGTCACCGTCTGTGCATGTCACCATGCCGTCCACCGGTCGTCCGGGTGAGAATGCTACCATCACCATCCGTCAGGCCCGTGATGCCGTGGCCCTGGTGCCTACAGGCTCCGATGCCGGTGGTAAGGCTATCGGTGGTAACAACAGTCCGACACCGCTCTTCGTCATCGACGACTTTATCTATCAGGATTATGAGAAAGGTGAAGAGGAGTTCAACAACCTCGATGTGGATGAGGTGGAGAGCATCACCGTGTTGAAGGATGCTGCCGCTGCCGTCTATGGTGCCTACGGTGCCTATGGTGTTATCCTCGTGAAGACCAAGCGCGGTCGTATGGGTACTCCGCGTATCTCTTACCAGACGCAGCTCGGTTATACCGACGCTATCAAGCATGCGAAGATGCTGGGCGGTTATGACTATGGTCGTATCTACAATGCTGCCCGCTATGCGAACTCTCTGCAGAACAACAAGACCGACGACCTGCTGAAGGATTACTTCCAGGCCGACGAGCTCGAGGCAATGAAGAATACGAACTACGACCTGCTGAAACAGTACTGGAGTTCTTCACTCACCCAGCGTCACAGTATCAACCTCAACGGAGGTACTGAGCGTGCCGCTTACTTTGCCGGTCTGAGCTTCTACACCCAGGACGGTAACTTAGGAAAACTCGACTACGACCGTTGGAACTACCGTGCCGGTTTGACTGCCAATGTCTCCAAGCATGTGAAGGCGACGATCTCCGTATCAGGAGACTACTCCACCCGTAACTCCCATGAGGGTACCGGTGAGCAGGACTACTCTACCCTGCAGAAGAACCCGCCGTATGTGCCGGATAATATCAACGGTTATCCCATCTACAACTCCGGTATGGAGAACGACCCGTCGAACACCAACTACTACAACTACAAGAGTCTGTTGATGACGCGTAACAACCGTGAGCAGACATCCAACAATATGTCTATCCAGGGAACCCTGGAGTTTGACTTCGGTTTCCTCGAGTTCCTCAAGGGTCTGCACATGAAGCTGACATACTCTAAGAATATCAGCAACTCGAAAGACAACCGTGTACGTATGGAGAATACGGTTTATCGTGTGATCAACCGTGGTGGTTCCGGTCATCACCTGTATATCACCGATCCGAATATGATCATCGACAATGATCCCGAGGTGGACTATGATGAGGTAAGCCTCGAAGGCTTCCACTTCACCGATTTCGAGAACCTCGACAAGCGTGTGCTCAACAGTGGTCAGAGCTCTTATATCAGTCGTGAGATGAGCCGTAACGACAGTTATCAGCTCAGCTTCATGTTGATGTACGGCCGTAAGTTCGGTAAGCACGACGTCAGCGGAACCTTCTCTATCGAGCGTGGTGAGAGTTGGATGGAGAACACCTATACGAAGGGTACCCACCCGCTGGCCTTCACCGACGGTCAGTCGAACTCCTTGGCCGACGATGCTGTGATCGAAGCCAACTGGAACCGCAGCGAGGGTGCAAACATGTCGTACATCGGTCGTTTCAACTATGCTTACGCTGACAAGTACCTCTTCGAGGCGCTCGTCCGTTCACAGGCATCTGCTGCCAAGTTCTCTCCGGAGAACTACTGGGGAATGTTCCCGAGCTTCTCTGCCGGTTGGGTACTCTCTGAGGAGAGCTGGTTCCCGAAGGAGAAGTGGAAGATCGACTTCCTGAAGATCCGTGCATCCTTCGGTTTCATGGGTCGTGACAATGTCGATGCATGGCGCTGGCTGCAGCTGTACGACTACAGCCGTTACGGTGGTGCCATCTTCGGTACGAACCCCGGTGTGGAGACCGCCCGCTCGTTTAAGTTGCCGGAGAAGTCAGGTACGAACCCCGACCTGCACTGGGACAAGACGTACAAGACCAACGTGGGTATCGACCTGCGTATGCTCGACGGTCGTCTGTCCATCGGTGTTGACGGCTACTATGACATGGGTCGTGAGATGTTCGCATACCCCGGTGGTATCAACCTGCCGGGTACCGTAGGTATCTATGCTGCCCCTGAGAACTACTCAGAGATGGATATGTTCGGTTTCGAGGCCATCATCGGCTGGCGTCAGCGTTTCAACAAAGACACTTACCTGTCACTGCGCTACGGCTTCGGCTACGACGACAACCGCGTACGTAAGTACTACTTCGACGATCCCAGTCGTGCCGGCTGGACATCCTATAAGAAAGATGAGCGTACCGACCGCGGTATGTGGGGACTCTCCTGCATGGGAATGTTCCGCAGCTATCAGGAGATCGAGGAGTATTTCCAGAAGTACAACATCACCAACTACTTAGGATTGACCCAGGGTCAGGTACACCCGGGTATGCTGATCTACGAGGATGTGCGCGGTCCGAAGGATGAGAACGGTGAATACACGGCTCCCGACGGTGTCATCAACGGCACGGAGGATGCTGTATGTATCTCCAAGCGCGCCAGCAACCCGTACAAGAGCAACCTGAATATCAACTTTGTATATAAGTCACTGTCACTGAATGCTACCATCACCGCCGACTGGGGTGCCTACACCACCGTGCCGGGCAACCTCCGCGGAGAGAACTTCGGTAACCTGGAGCGTCAGAATGTCTCTGTCATGTGGAACGATATGTTCATCTACAGCGATGTTTACGATGCCGGCGGCAATCTCATCGTCTCAGCCAACAGGAACGGCCGCTGGCCGAACTTCGGTTTCAACAAGGGAAGCATCAACACCCAGACATCTACCTTCTGGCGTATGTCTGCCGCTGAGATCATGCTGCGTAACATCACCCTCGCCTTTACAGTGCCCAAGGCATTGGTACAGAAGATCGGCTTGGCAAATATCCGTGTCAACGCTACCTGCCAGAACGCCTTCAGCTTCTATAATGCCATCCCCGGTAAGTACTGGGACAACTTCGCCGGTTCTTACGGCAGTTATCCTGTAGTACGTAAGATCACTTTGGGTGTCAACGTAACCTTCTAATTCAGGTGAGCAATGAGAACAATGAAAACATTTAGCATTATGAAAGTAAAAAACTATATATATAAGATAGGTGCTGCCTTCCTCCTTGTTGTAGGAATCGCCAGCACGATGGGTTGCAACGATGATTTCCTTGCTGAGAAGCGCCCGTACGGTAGCTTCGGTCCTGATGAGGTGTACAACGACTGGACCTCCACGAAGCTGCGTCTGAACTATATCTATCAGGGATCACTTCCTAACCAGAAGGGATGGGGTAGCAATGCTCCTGACATTTGGCCTGTGGGTGGACCGGATATCCTCTCCAACAATACGGAGGAGTTCACCGGCTGGGGCCGTTATAACAACCCTGCCAACGTGATCGACAACTCGAATATCGACAAGTTCTTCTACCTGGGTACCAACGAGAGCCCGTGGAAGAAGATGCGTGAGTGTACCGATGTGATCGTACGTACGGCGGAGAGCCAGACGCTCCTCGAGAGCCAGAAGAAGGAGGTGGACGGTCAGGCACGCTTCTTCCGCGCCACCCGTTATTTCCGTCTCTTCAAACGCTATGGCGGACTGCCTATCATCACCGAGATACAGAGTACGTTGCTCCGTGATACCGCACAGCTGCGCGCCAAGCGTAACTCCACTGAGGATACCTACCGCTTCATCGTCAACGACCTGAAGACGGCCGGTGACGAGCTGCCCGCACGCTGGGAGGAAGAGGTGAACGACTGGGGCCGTATCACTTCGGGTGCTGCCTATGCCCTGGCCGGATATGTGGCAAACTACTATGCCAGTCCGATCTTCAACCGCCAGGATGAGCAAGACCGCTGGCAGGAGGCTTATGAGCTGAACAAGACGGCGCTCGAGAAGCTCAACGAAGGACATTTCGGACTCTCCTACGAGAACCAGCCGGGTGTGAATGCGAGCAACTGGGCTAAGATCTGGTGTAACATGATGGGTGGTGAGACGCTCAACTCCGAGGCTGTCTTCCTGGTCATCTGTAACAATATCGTGGATAGTTATGAGAAAGACCTCATGAACTGCTGGGAGCAGCAGATCCGTCCTACCAACGCCTTAGGCTCACAGGGTATCTCCCCGACCGCTGAGATGGTCGATCTCTTCCCGATGGCTGATGGTAAGCGTCCCACCGAAGCCGGTCAGTACACCTACAACAAGAAGCTGTTCTTCCTGAACCGTGACCCGCGCTTCTACCGTACCTTTGCCTTCCCCGGCACCGAGTGGAAGTTCAGCGGCGCCATCGTCGATCATGAGGAGCAGTCACCGTATCTGAGCGGTAATGAGTATGAGCTGCAGAACTTTGCATGGTATTCCACCCTCGAGAAGGCGCTCGACACCAACCAGAGCGGTTATTTCACCGATCTGATGGGTAACAGCGGCCGTACGATCTACGTACGTAAGAAGTCACAGGATGCTGCCCTGGGTGAGCGTGCCTTGTACAACTACGACAGTGAGCATGGCTTCAGATACAACGGTCAGCCGCTCATCGTGATGCGCTATACAGAGGTGCTGCTCAACTTTGCGGAGGCTGCCTGCGGTGCCAACAAGCTCGACGAGGCTTACAACGCCCTGGTGCGTGTCCGTCAGCGTGTGGGCTACACCGGTGACTGTGGTCTCGATCCTGCCATCCGCAGCAACCGTGCGAAGATGTTTGAGGCTATCCTCTATGAGCGTCAGATAGAGTTGGCTTACGAGGGTAAGCGTTTCGACGACTGTCATCGCTGGATGCTCTTCGACGGCGGTATCTACCAGAATGAGATCGGCGGCACCAGCTGGATACCTTCCGGATGGAGTGGTAACACCTGTGCTTACCTCGGTGTCAAGCCGCTGAACGAGATTTCCTGCCATCGTATGGAGCTGTATATCGACCCGTCGGTATTCCAGGCTACTGAGGAGGTGACATCCGATCCGTTCATCAATGGTGTGATCACGAAGCCGAAGGCGCTCACCCTGACAGAGGATTTCACCACGGAGACGAACGAGGAAGACGGTTCACTGATCTTCAAGAATGCGAATGTGAAGGCATTGGCTGACTTCTACAGCAACTACCTCCAGCGTAAGGATATCACCACGATGAACTACACCGATGAGGAGGGTAACGTCACCTACGGTGCCATGCCGGTATGGAGCAACAACTGTTACCTGATGGGCTTGGCCACGGGTGATGAGAACAACAACCCGAACGTGGTGCAGACAATGGGATGGAATAGTACCGCCCGTGGTACCGGTGTGTTCGACCCGCTGAGCAAGAATCCGATCCTGGATCCTAACCAGCGTAACCCCAATAACAATTAAGAATATAACTTAATACCATAAACTACAGTTATACAATTATTGTTAGAACGACGGAAGAGGCATGTGCGTGAGCATCTGCCTCTTTTTAAGTGAAGAGTGAAGAATTTTGAGACATTAACCAATAAACAATAACCAATAACCGAACGAATGAGCGCAGAGCCATGACCGTTGGTTGCGATGCCTATCGAACACCTCGCCCCATGCCTATGGGGAAAGTTACGATTAAGCGAGAGCAGAGTCATGCTTGCATGAGCTATGCCGAACTGACGAATGAGTGAGCGCAGAGTGAAACTTGTTTCAGCTATGCCGAGCGAGGAGGAAGAAGACGAAGTCAATCGTGAGCGAGTTCGACGTAAGTCAAAGAGGCAGGTACACAGATACGATGATTGAAAAACGGTGACGGAGTCAGTGCGAGGACCTGTCTGAGCGAAGCGAGTCCCGCAGCACAGTTTTTCAGAATCGTAATCTGTTCTGACTCGAAGCGTGCAACGAGCTCTCTTTTTGGTTGCTTTTTCTCTCTCGGCAGAGAGAAAAAGAACGTAAGGCCACCCCTTATCAAGGGGCTCTAAATCTCTCTCGGCAGAGAGAAAAAGAACATAAGGGTACACAGAGAAGTAATGAAAGAGTACATGGAGAAAAAGGGGAAGCTGAGAGGGGGAATCATTCCCCCTTTATACACTCCACAGTCTCTCTATACTCCCGCACAAGATCCTCAAACACCTCTTGCACCGACTTGATCTCACGGATGGCCGACGTGATCTGTCCGATCTCTATCTGTCCCTCGTCGATATCCCCTTCGAAGATACCACGCTTCGCAGCCGCCTTCCCGAGGATCTCACGCAGCTCCTCAGCGGTGGCACCACGGTCCTCTGCCTCGGCGATACGGTCGAACAGCGCGTTCTTCACCATGCGTGTGGGAGAGATCTTCTTCAGACAGAGCATCGTATCACCCTCGGCAATCGCCAGACAACGCTGTTTGAAAGCCTCCGAGGCAGAACTCTCCTTCGTCAGGGCGAAGAGCGTACCGATCTGCACACCCTCGGCACCCAATGCCTGGGCAGCCACGATAGCCTGTCCCGAGCCGATACCGCCGGCAGCGATCAACGGCAGTGTGGTGGCTCGCCGCACCTGTGGGATGAGCGTCATCGTCGTCGTCTCCTCACGACCGTTATGTCCGCCGGCTTCGAAACCCTCTGCCACGACGGCATCCACGCCCGCCTCCTCACATTTCTTCGCGAACTTACTGCTCGACACCACGTGCACCACCTTGATGCCCGCCTCGTGCAGACGCTGAGTGTATTTCTTCGGACTGCCTGCCGATGTGAATACGATCTTCACCCCTTCATCGATGATGATCTGCATCAGCCGGTCGATCTCCGGGTACATCAGCGGCACGTTGATACCCCATGGCTTGTCGGTAGCCTCCTTCATCTTATGGATATGCTCGATGAGCGTTTCCGGATGCATCGACCCTGCGCCCAGCAAACCCAGACCGCCCGCGTTACTCACTGCTGATGCCAGTCTCCAACCGGAGATCCACACCATACCACCCTGAATGATCGGATATTCTATCCCGAACAATTCCGTTATTCTGTTTCCCATCATCATATCATTATTATTTGTGGAGTACAAAGATACGATTAAGTGAGTGAAAAGCCAAATTTATTTGAGCTTTTCCGAACGTGAGTATCTTCAACAAAGTTAAAGATACGGATAAGCGAGTGAAATACAAAAGAAAAGCTTGTTTTTCTTTTTATTTCCGAACGTGAGTATCTTCGGCGAAGCCAGAGATACGAAAATTCTGAGTAAGCGAGAAGAGAATAAATAATTTTATTTTCTCGAGCGCGAAGAATTTATGCAATAAGTGAGTGAAAAGCCAAATTTTGGAGTAGCGAATACAAAGAAATTTTATTTCTTTGATGAGTCACGACAAAATTGTCCTCGGACAAATTTATTTGAGCTTTTCCGAACTGACGAACGAGTGAGAGCAGAGCAAAACTTGTTTTAGCTATGCCGAGCGAGGAGGAAGAAGACGAAGTCAATCGTGAGTATCTTCGATGTGAAACATCAAAGGACGGGAGAGGGGTGAAAATTGCAATAGCGAGATACAGAAACGTTACGAATCGAACATCCCGCCCCATGCCTATGGGGAGGGAACGAGGGAGGGGCAATGTTGCAATAGCGGGAAAGTCGCGATTAAGCGAGTGTAGAGCCATGCTTGCATGAGCTATGCTAAACTGACGAACGAGTGAAAATTGATTGTCCAATGATATTGGTTATTGTTTAATGGTTATTGTCTTTGTTGCAATAGCGAAAGATGCAGGTAAGGAATGCAACGACTGAGAACGGCATCGAAGATGGGGCGAGGACCTGTCTGAGCGCAGCGAGTCCCGCAGCACAGTTTTTCAGAATCGTAATCTGTTCTGACTCGAAGCGTGCAACATGGTCTCTCTTGGTTCCTTCTCTCTGCCGAAACAGAGAGAAGAACATAAAGGATACAGACAGAATTAAACAAAAACCCATTTAGACAATTATCCCTTAAAGACTTGAGGGATAAAAAAAGAGCCCAACAATCGTTGAGCTCTTCTTTTGCGGAAGCTGAGGGATTACCTGACCTCTTCTGTTGCCACCGTTCTACGAACGACGTTGCAACCCGGTCAGATGATACCCTTGCCTTTACGGAAGGTGATACAAAAAGGGAAGCATCATAACGATACTTCCCTTTGCTTGCTTTGCGGAAGCTGAGGGATTCGAACCCCCGGTGCCTCTCGGCACGCCGGTTTTCAAGACCGGTGTAATCGACCACTCTACCAAACTTCCTAAATGTCTTACAACATGCTTTTGGTCGAAAAGCGCTGCAAAGGTAATGCCTTTTTTCCAAATATCCAAATTTTTACCGTATTTTATTGAAAAAAAGCATCTAACAACACAAACAGAAGGCCGAGAGACCAAAAGACCAAGAGACAAATGATGTTTGCTGCGCAATAAATGGATGTTTGAAAGGGAGTTAAAAGGTAGTTAAAGAGAAGTTAGCCGCCTTCTGCGGCAGAAGTTAAAAGGACAAATGAATCGGGGACAGGTATGCAAAGCGGCCCTGTCCCCGGAGAAGGGAAGTTAAAAGGAAGTTATTGCTACGCTCAGGGAGTTAAAGGGAAGTTAAAAGGACATTAGCCTGTTGCTGCGCAACAAATAGAAAATGGATAATTGAATAAAACACAGAGGACTCAGAGAAGACAGAGATCACAGAGGATATAACGGAAAGAGTTGCGATAGCGAGAGGTAGTTGCGATACGAACCGAACACCTCGCCCCAAGCCTTTGGGGAAAGTCGCGATTAAGCGAGAGCAGAGACTTGCTTGCAAAGGCTATGCCGAGCGTGAGCGAGTTCGACGAAGTCAAAGGAAGGTACACAGATACGATGATTGAAAAACGGCGCCGTAGGCAGTGCGAGGACCTGTTTGAGCGAAGCGAAATAAAAAAAACCATGCCCGCATAAGGGTGTGGTACCTTCGTGTAAGAGCGACGAGTAGGAGCGGTTACATCCCTCTCCTGGAGAGGAGAGGGCGTGGGAGAGGTCGAGTCCCCTCCTTAGGCAAGGAGGGGTTGGGGTGGTTGTGAAAAAAAGTCTGGCGGTACAGAGAGAAGTAAACTAACAACATCATTATCACACAAAACAAAATTTCCTTAGCATACGCCAAAAAAAATTTGCAGTATGGGAAAAAATAATCTATTTTTGCAGCGGCAATCATGCCAAGAATGATCACAACGTAATACTATGTCAACCACCACCAGGATTGTCCGCAACACCACATACATGTATCTCAAGATGGGTATCACACTCATCATCAACCTGTATGCCACACGCGTGACACTGCTGCAACTCGGCGAGAACGACTACGGCCTCTTCGGTGTCGTGGCAGGCATGGTGAACATGCTCGGCTTCCTCAACGCCACCGTCATGCACACCACCCAGCGGTTCATCAACTTCCACATGGGCGCCGGTGATATCCTCCTGCTGAAGAAAGTTTTCAGCAACAGCCTCATCATCCACACCCTGATAGCCCTTGTAGTGTTCATCATCATGGAGATGGCCGTCCACCCCGTCTTCCGTTTTATCCTCACTATCGACAGTCAGCGCATCGCCACCGCACAGATCATTTATCACCTGATGGTCGTCACCTCCGTCAGCACCATCGTCACCTGTCCTTACGATGCCTGTATCAACGCCCACGAGCACCTCGTCTACTATGCCGTGACGGGCATCATAGAGTCGGTGGCACGCCTGGGCATCGTCCTCTCTCTGGCATTTGTCACCACCGACCGGCTACTGTGCTACGGTCTCTCACTGACCATCCTGTCACTGCTTCTGCTGCTTGTGAAAGTCTTTTTCTGCCGATACCACTATGAAGAATGTACAGGGTCGGTGAGGAGATATTTCGACCGGCAACAGATCAGCCGACAGCTCACCTATGCCTCGTGGAACTTCTTCGGGGTGACGGGCATCGTCGTCGGCAGTTATGGCAGCGGACCCTTGTTAAATCATTTCTTCGGCACCACCATCAACGCAGCCCATAGCGTAAGCGGACAGATGAGAGGATATCTCCTCGCCATCACCCACAACCTGTCGAGAGCCGTCAGACCCGTCATCACAAAGAAAGCCGGTGAGGGAAACCTCCCCGGCATGCTCCGCTTCTCCATCACCGCCTGTAAGGTGTATTACCTCCTCTTCACCCTCGTCGCCCTGCCCTTCGTCATCGAGACACCCTTCGTTCTCACCGTATGGCTGAAAGACATCCCCCAATGGACCACCACCTTCCTTCGTTGGGATATTCTCATCTCATGGATGGAACTGCTCATACTACCGTTCTACACCTCCTTGTTTGCCTATGGTCATGTCAGGGCCGTCAGCCTCTTTCGGGGATCCAGTCATCTGATACCCCTCCTCCTCATGATCTTCCTGTTTCACAACTGTCACACCCCCACCCTGCTCTACCTCCTCACTTTCCTCCTGGTGGATGTCGTCAGCCCCTGCTATGTCCTTTTGCTGATGCACCGCCATTACCGCCTGGACATCCCCCGGTATCTCCTCACCACCCTGCTCCCGGCCCTGTCATGCACCGTTGTCGCCATGGCCGCAGGCATCTGTCTCCGCACACTACTCGCTGAAGGATGGCTGCGCCTGATCACCGTCACCCTTACCGCCGGTCTGCTCTTCTTCCTTTCGATGCTCCGTTGCACCTTCGATGGTCAGGAGCGTGCCCTGCTTATCAGAATACTAAAAACCCTTATTCAGAAAATACAACCCATCAAGAAATGAAAACAACCATCAAATGGATCATCTACAGTCTGCTGATCGTTCCTCACATCATCTGTTTCTACTGTTCTTCCCACAGAACGGTCATTATCACGGATATCGAACGCTGGAAACACTTCCGTCCGCATCTTAAAGAAACCACGGACCTATATGCACTGATGTCTCTTCTAATCTTCCAACCATCGTTTCGCAACCAGTTCTATCTACGCATGGGTAACGTCAGGATCATACTGAAAATCCTTTTACATGAAGTACCCTGCACGGTCATCGAGACACAGGATATCGGTGAGGGATTCGTGTTTATGCACGCGATGGGCACTTCTGTTAACGGTCTGTCACGTATTGGGCGCAACTGTACGCTTTATCATAACGTACTTATCGGGGTGGGCAACAACCTGAAACAGGCACCCATCATCGGTGATAACGTGACGATAGGCTATGGAGCTATCATCATCGGCAACGTAAAGATAGGAAACAATGTAAAGATAGGAGCAGGAACCGTGGTGACTCACGATATTCCTGACAATACTACCGTTGTAGGACCCAAACCCCGATTGCTATGTCACACCCCGTAAAAACGATAATCATCTTCGCCAACGGTGATCCGCGTAAGGCCGCCACCTGGTCAAATGTTCCCTGTTGCATCGTCAGACAACTGGAGCAGAGGGATCTCCGCGTACATACCGTCAACCTGCTCTGCCACCCTCTCCAGCAAGGCTACGACCATGTCATAAGAAAAGTGTTGCGACTGCTCCTGCTGCCATTCGGCATCCACCCACCCTATTATGTGCACACACGACTGCATCGGTGGTGCGCCGAACGGAAGATTAGACATGCCATATGGAGCTTCCCTGATGCCTGTTGCTGTCTGTTTTTCAGCTACCTCTTCTACAACCGGTATAACACGATACCCTCACTATTGTTAGGCGACTGGCCCATTCCTTTCGATCTGCAGCGGAAGGGTCGCCGCCCCTCGTTCCTCTACCGTCGTGTCATCCGTCAGGAAGAGGAAGCCATCACCCATGCCCGCCATGTCCTCTCCGTGTTCCAGCTCAGGGCCGTAGAGATGCAGAGAGCCTATCCCACCGCCGCTGTCCGTTTCATCGGTAATCTCTTTGTCAACAACTGCTACGGCACACCCCCCGATGTCAATGCGCTCATCCACAAAAAACGAAAGTCGGGCATCCTCCTTTTTGTAGGAAAGCCCGACCGTTACCGTCATGCCGCACAACAGGTTGTCGATGCCTTGGCATTGCTACTGAGCGAAGAACCCTGGCGAGCCTTACAGTTGCATATCATCGGAATGGAGGACCAGTCATTGACTATCCCCCCTGCTTTGCCGGTAGTCTGTCATGGTTATTTGGATAAGGACCATCGGGAGGAACATGCCGAGTACTATCGACTTCTTATGGACGCACGTATGATCATCAACCCGTCACCCTGCTGGGCAGCCTACTCCTCCCTCGTGGAAGCCATGTATTTCTACACCCCGGTCATCGTCAGTCCCTTTGATGCTTTCACCGACGCTTTCGGTCAGACGATAGACTTCGGCTGTTACACCACCCCTGATGCCCGGCAAATCTCTGATCATATACGTTATCTCTGCGATACTCCCAACTATCCCCTTCTGTGCAAACGTGCCCATCATCATGTGAAAGACAACACCTGCACACGCTTTGTCGATGAACTCATCCACCTGATAGAACCCTAACACCATGAACATCTTTATCATCACACATTCTCTGACTGGAGGAGGAGCTGAACGCGTAGCCGTCAACCTTGCCAACGGACTGACAAAACGAGGACATGCTGTAACGTTATTCACTGATCTACATTATCCCGTTACCTATCAGCCCGATGACCATGTCCATGTCTACCCATTCCGTAGAAACAGATCTCATAAACTCACGAAATGGCTTCATGCTATCATAATCATCCGTAGAAAAATAAAAGAAGAACACCCGGATGCTATTATCGGTATGATGCATCTTTGTTCCCTTATAGGCCGGACCGCAGCGGCCTTTTTACCCGTCCCCGTAGTACTAACCATCCACCATGCAGTAGGTCATAGAAAAGTTCGGTATTCGTGGATTACTCGTTTTGCAGACCAATGGATGCCCATGCTCTTTCCTTGTGTTACCGTTCTCTCTGAAAGAGATAAACAGTTTTACCACCGTCGGAAGAATATCATGGTCATGTACAATCCACTGACATTCTCACCTGTCTCCCTCATTCCCCCTAAAGAAAAAATAATCCTGGCGGCAGGGCGGCTCTCAGCTGTATATATCAAAGGATGGGATCTGCTGATACAGGCTTGGTCGATGATCGCCAATCAATATCCCGACTGGCAGTTAGTCATTGTCGGCGGCGGAAGTGATGAAGACGAAAACATCATCCAAAAGATGCTCCATGAAAGAAATGTATCACAACAGACATTACTTACCGGTTATCAGCAAGACATCCTCCCATGGTATCAGAGAGCAGCCATCTTTGCACTGAGCAGTCGTAGTGAAGGACAACCGATGGTCTTGCTAGAGGCGATGTGTCAGGGATGTGCACCCGTAGCCACCGATAACGACAATCGCACACAGGAGATTATCACCACATCTTCACAGGGTATCATCTGCGAGACGGATGCTTTATCTATCGCACGAGCATTGTCCCAGCTTCTCGCTGATAGCGTCCTCCGTACACAGTTGCAACAAGGTGCTGTCCTAAGGTCTTTTCATTATTCTTCTGAACAGGTCGCCAAGCGCTGGGAACACTTATTAGAATCACTAACCCAACAAATACACCAATGATGATCTTAGTATATCTTCTTTTTACGGTTTATTATATCCTGTGTATGGCCATTACAAGATCAGGACAAAGGAAACAGAACGAAATGCTAGTGTGTTCACTCATCGTTTACATGTTCCTCATTACTTTTCGTGACCCCTCTCTTTGGTCCGACACACAAGGATATATCATTGGTTTCAAGTACCATACTAAGGATCTCTTCCACTTTACATTCCACGACAGCATTGTCGGTTATACAGAGTTTGGTTTTTATTTGATTGGCGTCATCGTGAAGACGTTTACTACCCATGAGCGTATTTACTTGTTGGTGGTAGGCGCCTTGAGTATGTTCATTCTTTATAAAGACATCCGTCGCTATGCTGTTTTTCCACTCATCGTGCTTTGTCTTTATCTTGCCCGATTTGGATTCGGCAGACATTTCGTACAGATAAGGGCAGGCATTGCCATTCTGATCGTCGTGTGGGCTTTGCGTTATATCACCAATAGACAACTATGGCGATACTTTATGGCTGTCACCGTCGCCTCGTTCTTCCATATCAGTGCATTCATAGCCCTGCCCACCTATTTTCTTAATAGTATCCCACTGAAGAAGAAACATGTAGTTGAAATTCTTGTTACAACACTCGTTTTTACATCTATTTATTCCGTACAAATAAATAAAAAAGTAACAGCATGGTCGATGGATACTAAACTTGCTTTGTCATACACTGATAACAGACAAACAATGAAAAGCACCGGACAAGGCCTTCATAATCCTATGATAATCTATCAATCGGCCATTCTCCTGCTTCTTACCTTTAATGAGAAGAGACTAGGAGAGTTATCACCTCATTACATAACCTTCCGTAATGGCTATTTATATTCCACTGTCTGGCTTATCATTTTATCTTCTTTTCACGTATTGTCAGCACGTGGCTCAACAATCACAGCCACCTATGAGTGTTTCTTCCTACCTTTCTTCATAAGGATGTTTAAGAAGCAAGACCGATTTATCCCCTATATGGCTTTATATCTCTATGCAGTAATCTGGATAACCATTAATATCAATAAATAATATGAATATACTATTTATAGCAAACGGACTTAATTCAGGGGGCAGTGAGAGGGTTCTCTCTTCTCTGGTAAACCAACTGGTAACACACAGCTATTATAAAATAAATGTAGTATGTGTTAACGGGAAAGAATCCTTCTACCCTATTGATAACCGAGTAAATTTAGTCTTTCTTGATAAAGAAAAACATACACATAATCTGTTTGGAAAGATGCTCTGGATACGTTCCTTTGCACAAAAGAGGGGTATTGACATAGTTATATCATTTATTGTAAAAGTATATGGCTTCTCTATTTTCAGTCTGTTGGGATGTGGCATTCCCATCATTACCTCTGAACGGAATGATCCACGTTCTTTTGATTGTCTGTCGCGTTGGATTATGCGTATTTTCCTTCCGTTCAGTAATCATCATGTAGTACAGACTGAAAGCATTAAAAACTTTTATCCTCAATTTATACAAACGAAAACCACTATAATTGCCAATCCTATAAACCCTATCATGTTATCACAGCCATCTGTTGAAAAGAAAGATGTCATTATCAGTGTAGGCCGATTGGTTTCTCAAAAGAACCATCGGATGATGATAGAGAGTTTCGCTGCTATTGCCAACAGGCATCCATCCTACAAATTGGTGATATATGGAGAAGGCCCTTTACGCGAAAGACTGCAACAGCAAGTTAAACAGCTAAGGATGGATGAAAGAATCAAACTTCCAGGCAAGACAAAGGAAATTGTAAAACACCTGAATGAAGCTCGTATCTTTTGTATGTCTAGCACTCACGAAGGGATGAGTAATGCTTTGATTGAAGCATTGTGCATAGGGCTACCAATTGTAACTACCAATGTCTCTGGTGTTGACGAATTAATTATTAATGAAGAGAATGGATTGGTGGTCAATGCGAATGATACCTCATCATATACGAAAGCACTTGACAGGCTTTTAAACGATAAGTCTCTTCAACAGCGATTTAGCATGAACAACAGGAAAAAAGCATCTTTATTCAATCTATTAACGATTACTAAACAATGGGAAACAATCATACAGGAAAGCATGAGGAACAGCTAAAACTGTCTGTTCTTATGGCAGTATGTCAACAAGACAGAAGCGATTATCTTGACCGTGCATTAAACAGTGTGTGGTATGAACAGACGTATCGTCCCGAACAGATTATTCTAATAGAGGATGGTCCTCTCGGTGAGTCGTTACAGAGTGTTATATCACAATGGAAAACAAAAGTGGGTGATGTTCTCAATCTTTGCCGGACCCAAAAGCATCAAGGGTTAACAAAATGTCTGAATATCGGTCTTCGACAGGTATATACACCACTTGTTGCTCGCATGGATAGTGATGATATCTCTTCTCCCTTTCGTTTTGAACGACAAGTGAGGTATCTGCAATTACATCCCGAAATAGATGTGGTAGGGGGTGCCATACGAGAGTTCGATAACAGATGTGAATGTCTCACCATTCGTCATTATCCACTAACACATGAGAAAGCGGTACGTTACCTTTTGCGTGCTAGTCCGGTATCTCACCCCGCGGTGATGATGAGAATGCGGATATTTCGTGGTGGTTTATCGTATGATGAACGTTTTACTACCAGTCAGGATATTGCCTTATGGTTTGCTGTGGTTTCAAGGGGATTCCGTCTTGGTAATCTTGATGAGGTAGTGCTGAATTATCGTAGGGAAGAGACCTTTTACAGAAGACGTTCGAAAGAAAAAGCACGTAATGAATGTCTCATTTATCTGAGAGGTATCTACCACCTCAAAGGAATCTTTTCGTTTGCTTATCTGTATCCTTTGGCTCGCTACTGCTTTCGTCTGCTTCCACTATGTGTTATTAAAAAAATATATAACAGTGAATTAAGGAACTATGTATTAAAAATATAATCATTATAATGAAGACTATGGAAAAATTACACCGTACGTACCAACAAGTGTTTGGGAAAAATGATCCGGAGAGTGAGTTGTTTGCTCCCTACCGTGTTTGTCCACTGGGTGCCCATGTAGATCATCAACATGGATTAGTGACCGGCTTTGCTATTGATAAAGGGATTCGTTTTGTCTTCTCGCCAACTTCATCAGGCGAGATCGACGTAGTATCACTTAATTTTGAAGGACGTGTAACATTTAATCTCCATTATCCCATCAACACAAAATGTCATCATTGGGGAGATTATCTAAAGGCGGCAGTAAGTGCCTTGAAACAAGATTTTCACTTAGAGAAAGGTGTACGGGCTGTAGTGAGAGGAGAACTGCCTATTGGCGGTCTTTCGTCAAGTGCTGCCCTACTCTGCGGTTTCGTGGTTTGTCTCTCGTTGGCTAATGGGGTGTCGTTGGACAAAAGGCAGGTTATTCATTATGCTAGTTTGGCTGAACGTCAATATATCGGGCTGAACAACGGAGTGCTGGATCAGAGTTGTGTAATGCTGTGTCAGAAAAACAAGCTATTGTTTATGGATACGGCAACGACAACTTATCAAACTCTCTCTTTTGGCGCCAAAAGGAATATGAGTTCTATGATCACGGCTATCAGCAACCAACTGCCTTTTAAGATCGGTATATTCTTTTCAGGGGTTACTCGCAGGCTGGTAAACACGAACTACAATCAACGTGTGGATGAATGTCATTCTGTAGCATGGATGATCCAGACTTTAGAACAGAGACTGAAAACATCAACGGAAAACACTTTTCTCAGGGATATTCCCGAAGAATTGTTCATGAAGTGGTATAATCGTCTGCCTCCATCTTTGTCACGACGGGCACAGCATTTCTATGGAGAGTGTCAACGTGTGGTAGATGCTACCAATTGTTGGGAGCAAGGGGATATCACAACTTTCGGGAAACTGATGGATGAGAGCTGTAACAGTTCGATACATCTGTATGAGTGTGGCTCGACAGAACTAACAGCCCTTTGGGCCATCAGTAGACAGTGTGACGGCATTTACGGCGGACGCTTTGCAGGTGCTGGTTTTAAAGGTGCTTACATTGCATTGGTAGATCCTCTTTATGAGAAGGAGATACGTAATATGGTTACAGCACATTATCTCAAACGTTTTCCAGAACATGCCGATACCTTCCGTATCTTCTTCTGTGATGTAGCTGAGGGCATGATGCCAGATCAACAAACTTTATATCTTCAAGAATATGGTATCGATAATACTAGCGGCAGGATATGCCACAAGGATGTTTCCACTAACAGCATATTTCCCGAAACCATTGCTGCCGTGGGGGCATGAGACCATCATCGGCAGACTGATGGATGACATTGACACTATAGGTAGCATCAAAAAACATGTAATCGTAACAAACCATCGATACATCGATTATTTTACGGAATGGTACGAACAGCAACAGTTCGTTCATCCTGTAAAGCTGATTGACGATGGCAGCTGGTGTAATGAGAATCGGTTAGGTGCTGTAGGCGACCTGCTGTTGGCCATCCGCAGCTGTCAGATAGACGATGATATCCTCGTGATGGCAGCAGACAATATCTTGAGTGGATCTCTTCAAGGGTTTGTCGATTATTTTGCAGAAAGAGATTCTTCGGTCATCATGTACTACAGAGAGGATGACCTGTCAAAGTTGCAGAAGACTGGAGTAATCGTAAAAGATAGCAATGAACGGGTTATTAGGATGGTAGAGAAACCGCAGATACCACTTAGCCACTGGGCAATACCTCCTTTTTATATTTATGCAAAAAAGGACTTGTGGTTGATCAGCCGTTATGTTGAGGAGTATCATGATACAGATGCTCCAGGGGCTTTGGCTTGTTATATGTCAGCCCATACAAACATACACGCGTGGAAGATGACAATGAAACGTGTGGATGTAGGGAATAAGGAAACATATCTTTCATTAAGACAAAGGACAGATGAGGAAAAAAGGAGATGAACAGTTGTTTACAACATTATTACGGTCTGCTCTGTGGGGAACGCCCGTCAACATCACTGCTGTTTGTGATGAGCAATACAAAGAGGTGATGATGATAGCAAGGAAACAACGATTGGAGGCAATGATCGGAGAGGTATTGATCAGACAACAAGTGAAGTTGGACAGACAGCTGGTTGTTCATTTGTTGAGTATAGTCAAGGCTACTGAGCGGCAGAATTACAAGATGAATAGGTTATTGACGGCATTTACAGAGGGTTTATTACAGCATGGGATTCGCTATCATGTCGTAAAAGGACAAGCGGTGGGAGCTTATTATCCCTCTCCGCAGATGCGTACTCCTGGCGATATCGACATCTTCTTTCCTAAGGAATCATACGTTGCGGCTGTGGCGTTGGCAGAAAAACAAGGGATGACAATGTGTAAAGGGAACGAAAGAGGAAAACATAAAGTATTTGTAAGAGAGAGTGTGATGTTTGAACTGCACTGGCGGCTCCTTATACCCGCCTTTCGTTGGCATCGTAGAGAGTGGGATTTACTAATAGATAAGTGCTGTCAACAAGAGAAAAGTGTGAAAATCAACAGCTGTTGTGTCAGCACCTTACCATTGATATATCATATAATATATGTCTTCATGCATCTTATTTACCATCTTATAACTAGCGGTGTGGGATTACGACAGTTGTGTGACGTGGCTATATTATTAAAACGCGGTGACGAGGAAGGTGTCGACTGGCAGAAAATTATCAGGACTGTTGAGGCTTTAGGATACCTTAAAGCATTCCGTGGGGTTTTGGCTTGTTGTAATAAGTCATTAGGGTTGGCAGTAGCGGTACCTATAATATTACAAGATAGTGATTATCGATGGGGTGCGCGTATCTATCATAGGATGATGAAAGGAGGAAATTTCGGTTTTGGGCTGCGGTGGATACAATCAGCGGGGTTGTTACATCGTTTGGAAACTGCGTGGATAGTGTGGGGGAATATGATGCGATTCGGATGGCTGGTTTTGGGTAAATGAAAAAATATAATAAAAAGAAAAAGAGCCCCCCACACACTCTTCGGGGACACATACCTCCTCGTGTGCCGTCCCTGGAGGGTTGTTGTGGCGGAAGGAGGTATCTGTCCCCGGAAGGAAGGAGTGCCGGCGCCTCTGGGGTGCCAGCCTCCGATGATTAGTCGTTGAG
>JAEEZP010000110.1 GCA_016291915.1 Prevotella sp.
CGTAGGAATCAAATCTGTAGACTTGGACGGGTCAGAGAGATAGTCCTTGATATAGTTACCCATCTGAGCCTGCATACGCAAGTCTTTGCTGGCAGTACTATACTCTTCACGGTCACTGAGAGAATAATGAGCTTCTGAACCAACATCTACCATTTGGTTAGCCTCTTTATAGTTCTGCAGATCTTGCTCTACACCGCTCAACTCCTTACTGATAATCTCAAGACGTTCATTGATAAAATTAGCAGTATTGACGGCAACCTTGTTCTTATCCTTGATATTCTCTTCGTTATAGATAGTAATCAACATGTTCAGCACATCCTTTGCACGCTCCACGTTGTTATCCTTCAACGACATATTCAAGATAGAAGAAGAGGAAGAATTATGAGAAGCATCACTGGTTTCTGCCTGGTAGATACGGAGATTTTTGAGAAGGGTACTTGTGACATGTCCACGACTATTCTTTTTAACGTCGATACCTTTCTTATAATACTGCTCTGTATAGTATGGGGTAGGAGTAACCTTAATACGACCGATAGGAGTCTTCACAACTGCATTCAACTTCGCTATCAGGTTCTTACTGGCCACTGGGAAGTCAGATAGCATCACGCTGTTCTTATCCTGCGGAGTAACCGTGATAGATAATGAAGAATTCGGTTCTGCATCCACGAAATCCACTTGCACGGGTGACTGGTTGTACAACTCCTTAACACGAAGATAATCCATTACCGTATAGTTAATATCGGCATTCAGTCGCTTAACAGCCTCTGACATAAAAGCAGATGACTGGAACTGTAAGATTTCGTTAGATACGTTGAATTTCTGATTATAACGTGAGAAACGGTCTAATCCGGCCATGTGCTGCAGGGCATCCTTAAACATTACCTGTGCAGAACAAGAATAGACATTCTGTGTTGTAGAATAACGATACCACTGAACACCACCGAAAATGGCTACGGACAACACAAACCAATACCAGTTATACAACAGGTATTTCACGATGTCCATCGGGTTGATCGTAAATGCTTTCGAAGAGAAAGAGCTGTCGGGAGACAGATCTTGTTGTTCACTCATCTTTACCATATTGATAATCTATATTATTTTATGAATCAATTAAAAGACTATTCTTACAACTTCGTAATCAAAACAATAAGTGATATTACTGAAGAGATGGAATATACCATGGTATGCCAGAAACTGAAACGACGCTGTACATCTTGCTCAGCACGACGACCGTTAGTCTCTACATAAACGATATCATTCTGCTGCAGATAATAAGATGGTGATGTGAAGATATCTTTCGTACGGATATCATTCCACATAATACGACGTTTATTACCATACTCACGGATAACGGCAATACGGTCCAGACGGGCATTTCTGGTAAGGTCACCTGCCATAGCAATAGCATCTAACAGAGTAAGACGGTCACCGGAAACATTAAACTGTCCGACACGGTTTACTTCACCCAAGATAGAAATCTTGAAGTTCAGGAACTCTACAAGAACGATAGGATCTTTCAGTAATTCCTCTTCTTTCAACTTGTTTGTGATAAGGTTCACCAACTGATTCTTGGTCAAACCCTCTACATGAAGGGTACCCAAAACGGGGAACTCAATATTTCCATGAATATCCACGGTATATCCAGGTTTGTTCTCACGAGTAGTGCTGTGGTTCGACTGGGTAGCACTAATAGTACCGTCAGCACCGACGGTATAACCACCAGTACCGGGAATATTGAATGCCAATGCCAACTCTGGATTCTTACTGCTTACAGAAATCTCCAGTTTGTCATCACGTTGGATCACCGCCTCATATTTCTGAATAACGGGATACTCTTTTGTATCTTCCATGTCCTGGAGATAAAGCATCGTCTGTCGACGTGCTGCACAGGACGATAAGGTGATAATGGCTATAACATAGCACACTACGTAAATTAATTGTTTCTTCATCATGATTATATAATTTTATTATTATTCGAAGATTAATGTCGGAACAACCGATAAAATGACGACCATGTACTATCAAAAGGCAATGCAAATGTTTCACCCGGTGCATAACGGTAGAAACGCCAAGCCTTACTGAATAGTCGTTTACCAGTAAACAGTTTTCCGGCTATTATATTATCAGGGCGGTCGGGATTTATACAATCCATCTCACCGAAATTTCCTGTTCGCCATACCTCATTCAACAAGAGATCAGTATCATAACGGTCGATATCTATTGGATAAGGCAATAAAGATGTTGGCATATCTAATACCTTAACACAGAAAGCATAGGTAAGATTAGCCCATTTCTCCACCCCCCAGTCGATCAACAACTGTCGGAATGTCTCTGCATCAATATACTCATGTTCTGCTTTTAAGAACATAGCCACATCACACATCTGTCTCATGCCGACACCCTCATTGAGTACGTGCTTAAGACTGTGTGTCGTCAGTAAAAGGTTATTGTATAAAGGGTTAAGAACACTGACGGGTACACCCTCTATGTTACGCTGACAGAAGGCATCACCATTCTCCAACGCTGTATATAATTGCTTCTTTGTTTTCTTACTTATAAAAGGACTGCGTTGATGAAGCAATCTGGCATGAATCTCTACCAAAACACGTTTTATCGTGAAGTTTGATTCACCATGAAGTCCGCGATCCACCTGTAGTCCCCATTTCTCTGCCAAGAGATTTGCTTGTTCAGCTTTATCATCGCCTAAAAAAAGTAAATCTATATCTCCGCAAGCACGATGGCGGATATCCGGGTAATAAGACGATAATCCAAGGCCTTTCAGTAAGACCGGATGCATACCACCTTCTAACTCATAACGCACTAACAAATAGTTCAGCATACGGATATGCGAAAGATAATGACGCTCCGTATTTTGTATATATTGCGTCCATCTATTCATCTCTTCTTCTGGTGGGAGAAGGGAGGTGGGTAACGACGATAAACCGTCGTAAATAATACCTATAACAGCTTGTTTAAGGGATAGCTGCAAAACAGCATTCCATTCATTGGCGGTCAAAGGAAAACCTGCAGTTGATGGTTCTTTCCTCCATAAACCCGCCGACAACAGTTGTATAAAACACTGTTCAAGACGCTTATCTTCTATTGTTTTTTTTCTTACCATTCGGCGGTATCTTTAGTGATAATGCCAAACTGTAACAACTGATCCACAAAACTTCTTGCACCTTCGGCAACCGTTTCTCGTTCAGCATCGTATTCTTCCAAAATCATCTCAACCAATTCATCAAAGTTGTTTACCTCTTCTATATGGTCGTATATGAAAGCACCTACCTCTGATAAGGTAAGCATATCATCGCCACCGTCAACTGAGGTTCCGATTGGTATCAGCAGTACTTCCTGTGCTGTAGCACGTTTAATATATCGTTTGCTCTGTTTCATAACAGAAGGATGATTTGAAGGAATTTCAACAATTATAACTTGAAAACGCACCCTGCGCAAAACCTAGATAGAAAGAGCGCAGGGTGCGTAATAAAAAATATTAATTATATTATTCTCATGAGAACAGATTAGTGTCTTTTTATCAGGTCTGTAATATAAACGATATTTTCATCGCTAACCATGGGTCCTGATGGCAAACACAATCCTCGTGAAAAGATTTGTTCTGAGACACCGTTAACATAGGATGGAGCACCTTGGTAAACAGGCTGTAAATGCATTGGTTTCCATATAGGACGAGATTCCACATTACCCTCTGCCAGACGTTGTTGTAAGTCAGAATAGGTAAAACCAGTCTGCTGCGGATCCACTAAGATACAGGATAACCAATAATTTGGCTCTACTGCTGCATCGGCAATGGGTTCCTTTACAGTAATTCCCGGTACATCTGCCAATAATTCTTTGTATAACCGATGGATATGACGGCGATGATTGATATGATCATCGACCACCAACATCTGACCTCGTCCGATACCCGCAGACACATTACTTAACCGATAGTTATAGCCAATATACTTGTGTTGATAATAAGGATATGGCTCGCGGGCTTGTGTTGCAAAAAATTTCACTCGGTCAGCATCTTCCTTGGTATGACAGATGAGTGCACCACCACCACTGGTTGTTATCATCTTATTACCATTGAAAGACATGATACCAAAGGTACCCATCGTTCCTGCGTGGTTGCCATCATAAAGAGAGCCCATCGCCTCTGCCGAATCTTCTACGACAGGAATGTTATAGCGTTTGGCGATCGCGAAAATCTCTTTCATGCGTGGCGGATTACCATACAGGTATACAACAATTATTGCCTTGGGACAACGTCCCGTTATCCGGATACGGTCCTTGATGGCTGTCTCCAACAATTCTGGAGACATATTCCAGGAATCTGGCTCACTGTCAACAAAGACAGGTGTGGCTCCCTGATATGTAATAGGATTGGCAGAGGCAGAAAATGTCAGACTCTGACAGATTACCTCATCACCTTTTCCTACACCTAACATTACTAAAGCCAAGTGGATGGCTGCAGTACCTGCAGAAAGGGCAACGACATGCTGCTCTCCTACAGCGTGTTTTGACAACCATTTAGAAAGGTCATCTTCAAAACCATCTACGTTTGGTCCTAAGGGTACAACCCAGTTTGTATCAAAGGCTTGCTGGACATAGTCTTGTTCCTTACCGCCCATATGGGCCAATGATAACCAAATCTTACTCATGAAATTAGTATCTCTGAAAGGTTCTCACCTTGCTTTGATAAAGAGGGGGGTAATAAGAACATACCCCTCTCTTTTATAAACTATAATTAATTACGTGGTTCAACAACGAAGATTACAACACGGTTCCACTCGTTCTTCAGCTCGTATGGCTGTACGGTATCACCCTTGAAGTCAATCTTCAGACGGCTTGGATCTACACCAAAGTCGTTAACAAGCATGTTGTAAACAGCCTTTGCACGATTCTCAGACAGCTTGAGGTTGTATGCCGGATAAGCAGTCTGAACGTCAGCATAACCAGTAACAACGATGTTGATATCAGGATTATCTTTAATGTACTTGGCAACAGCCTCGACATTACGCTTCTGAATATCAGTGATGTTGTACTTGTCGATGATGAAGTTAACAGTCATATCCAGGATAGTCTGCTGGTTAACCTCCTTCTGTACGATAGTCTTAGGCTGTGCGTCAGCCAAGTCTTTACGTGCTTTGTTGATCTGTGCATTCAGATTTGCCAGGTAGTCAGCGTCTGTAGCCTGAGCATATCTGAAGCGACGGTCTCCATAATGATCTTTGAAGTGATAAGTAAGACCTAAGAGAAGGTTTACATATCCATCATAGTTATCATCATACCAGATACCATTGTACTTATCGTCTGTGGCATTGATAGTAGCCTCAAGGCCGAGGTCAAGAGCCTCAGTCAACTTATAGTTGAAGAGGAAACCGGCACGTGCTGCGAAATAAGAGCGGTTCTTGGTATCGGGACAATACTGTCCGTTGCTACCCTTTGTCTTCTCCCATGCCTTAGCAGCATCATCATAACCGAAGGTGTTGTTGAAACCTAAACCGATAAGACCGTTTACATTGAAACGACGGCTCTCTTTATACTGAGAGAGGATATTGGTGAGGTTGAACAAAGCGTCTACATAACCCTGGATATTCTTCCATCCATAAATCTCCTCTAATCCACGGTGTACAGCCAAAGCCTCTGGGTTAACGATACCCTTCTGTGTATTGAAGATAACCTGAGCACGGGCACCTACAGCCGGTGAGAAATACTTACCAACAGAAATACCACCGCTGAAGCCGAGAACATCCTTGATGTCACGTGGACGAACATTCTCACCAAGTGTCATGTTTCCACCAGCATGGAGAGTGATAAACCAGTTGTCGCCACCTTTATAATGTCTCAGACCCTGTACTGTGTCAGCATTAATTTCCCCATAAGACTGCTTTGTGTCAGCCTTAGAATTCATTGGGAAAGCAAGCAGAGCTACTGCGAAAATTGCAATTATCTTTTTCATTGTGTCTAAGCTTTTTACGTTATTACTCATTAATAAATACTACTACACAGCTCTTAGACTTGTCAAGAGAACGTAC
>JAEEZP010000111.1 GCA_016291915.1 Prevotella sp.
CACCAATGTAATTGGCATCGTCAAAGACGCTGAAAGTACCAGTGCCTTTCAAGACATCCATCAGTTCAACGAATTCCATTCCGAAACGGAGATCAGGCTTGTCAGAGCCATATAGGCGCATAGCATCATGCCATGTCATCTGGGGTAGTTTCTCAGGTAAATCGATACCACGAATCTCCTTGAAGAGATGACGAGCCATATCCTCAAACAAATCGATCACATCATCTTGTTCCACGAACGACATCTCACAATCTATTTGGGTAAACTCCGGCTGGCGGTCTGCACGAAGATCTTCATCACGGAAGCACTTGGCAATCTGGAAATAACGATCAAAACCGCTTACCATCAAAAGTTGTTTCAGCGTCTGTGGACTCTGTGGCAAAGCATAAAACTGGCCGGGGTTCATTCTGGATGGTACAACGAAATCACGTGCTCCTTCAGGTGTACTACCAATTAAAATAGGTGTCTCTACTTCAATAAAATCTTTTGAATCGAGGAAATTACGTATCAGGATTGTCATCCGATGGCGCAACTCAAGGTTCTTCCTTACAACTGAACGGCGTAGATCGAGATAACGGTATTTCATGCGAATATCATCACCACCATCGGTATTGTCTTCGATGGTAAACGGTGGAGTAACACTCTCACTGAGGATATTCAGTGTATGGGCAATAATCTCAATATCACCGGTAGGCATCTTGGGATTCTTACTCTGACGTTCATTCACCTCACCAATAACCTGCACACAGAATTCTCTACCGAGCTTATTAGCTTTTGCACATAACGTTTCATCTTTCGATTCGTCGAAAACTATCTGAGTGATACCGTAACGGTCGCGGATATCAACGAAGGTCATACCACCCATCTTTCTTGTTCTCTGTACCCAACCAGCCAATGTGACTACACTGCCGGCATCTTGAAGGCGTAATTCACCACAAGTCTTAGTTCTATACATCGTTTTAAAATTTTCTGCAAAAGTACAACAAAACTACGATATGAACAAATAATTTGATTCAATTTTATAATGTCATTGAATAGAAAAATAGAGGTGATTATCTATCAGAAATAAGTTATCAACCGTTAATATTTAATAATAATCACCCTTCTTTGCATTTCTTCGTTAATAAAATTCTTACTTTTGTGCGTCTTAATGATAAATAAATAATGTTGATTATGAAAAAGATTCTATTTATATTGGTAATGTTGTGTGGCATCTTTACATATGCAGATGCTCAGAAACAAGCAGAGATTAAGTTCGATGAGGTGAAAATGGACTTAGGTAAATTCCATGAGAATGATGGAGTTCAGAAGTGCACCTTTACTTTCAAGAACGTAGGAAATGCTCCGTTGGTAATCAATCAGGCTATTGCCAGCTGTGGCTGTACTGTTCCTACCTATACCAAAGAGCCTATCGCTCCCGGACAGAGCGGTAAGATCGATGTGACTTACAATGGTAAGGGAAAATTCCCCGGTAACTTCAAGAAGACCATTACTGTACGAACCAATGGTAAGACAGAGATGACCCGTCTATATGTTACCGGTAATATGGTAACAGGAAAAGAATCTACAGCTACAACGAAACCAGTATTGGCTGTTCCCGATTGATATAACTAATTATCAGAAATCCTGCCCCATATCATTCATCGGTGGGAAGGGATAATCATTACCGGTATTATCGTCTCCATTCATCTTGGAACTGATAATGCCGGTATTTTCGTTAAACGGTCGATTGAAATGAGCATCTTCCGGGTTCTCGAAGCGCGTGAACTCTCCACGGAAATTCAGCATCACATCACCAGTCGCTCCCTTACGGTGTTTGGCAATAATAATCTGTGCCATACCGCGAAGGTCGTTTCCTTTATCATCCTGATAGATACGATAGTATTCCGGACGGTGCACGAAAAGTACCATGTCGGCATCCTGCTCGATGGCTCCCGATTCACGTAAGTCACTTAACTGTGGTATCTTACTTGTATTAGTAGCGTCACGAGTCTCTACTGTACGATTCAACTGAGAGAGGGCTAATACGGGAATGTCCAGTTCCTTTGCCAAGCCTTTCAACGAACGGCTGATGGTAGATACTTCCTCTTGTCGACTTCCAAAACGGGCTCCACTGGCGTTCATCAACTGCAAATAGTCGATCATCAGTATCTTTACGTTTTTCTCACGTACCAGACGACGGGCTTTCGAGCGTAGTTCGAAGATACTCATACCGGGCGTATCGTCTATATATATAGGTGCCCCATGAAGTTTACGGATATTACGATCGAGACGGTTCCATTCTTCATCATCCAAATTGGCATTCAGAATCTTGTTACCTTCCAGTTCACAAACGTTGGAGATAAGACGGTTTACCAACTGAACATTACTCATTTCCAGAGAGAAGAAGCCTACGGGTATCTGAAAGTCAACAGCAATGTTCTTTGCCAAAGAAAGAGCGAAAGCAGTCTTACCCATGGCTGGACGACCGGCAATGATCACCAAGTCGCTGTTCTGCCATCCTGCTGTCATGTCATCCAACTTCGTATAGCCAGTAGGAATACCTGTCAGTCCACCCTTATTCGATGATGCTTTTTGCAAGATATTTACAGCCTGTTCCAATACCGGATCAATCTGTGTGTAGTCCTTTTTCATGTTCGTCTGAGAGAGCTCAAAGAGTTTTCCCTCAGCCTCTTGCATCAACTCATCAATATCCACTGTCTCATCGAATGCCTTTGTCTCTATAGCACTGGCATATGATATCAATTGGCGGGCAATGTATTTCTGAGCAAGTATCCTTGCGTGATATTCGATATGTGCTGAAGAGGCAACATGTGAAGTAAGGTCGACAATGTATGCCGGTCCTCCGACCTCTTCCAAAGCCCCTTCTTTCTTCAACTGATCCACGACGGTCATCATATCCACGGGCTTGTCGGCCATGTTCAATGATTGTACGGCATGATATATCTTCTGGTTACGTGGTTCATAGAAAGTTTCAGAACGGATGATCTCACTAACAACCGAGAATGCATCCTTATCAATCATCAATGCGCCTAATACTGCTCTCTCAATATCTGTTGCCTGCGGTTGCAGATGACCGTAGGTAGTGTCAATAGGGGTATTTGTTCTTCTTTCTGGCATAAAAACGGTTTTTAGGTTGCAAATGTACAAAAATCTTGTTATCTTTGCAATACTTTTTGAAAAATAAAATATGATAATATATCCACGGGCAAAACTCAATCTCGGACTGAATATAGTGGAGAAACGCAGTGACGGATACCATAATCTGGAAACAGTCTTCTACCCTATTAACATCCACGATACCCTTGAGGTAGAACCAAGTGACTCACTACGCTTACAGTTATATGGTGTCCCTTTAGAGGGAGATGTCAATGAGAATCTTGTATTGAAGGCATGGCGATTACTGAACAACGATCATCCACTGCCTCCTGTGAATATCCATTTGCATAAGGCTATACCCAGTCAGGCTGGCATGGGTGGCGGTTCTTCTGATGGTGCCTTCATGCTGAGGTTGCTCAATGAACTCTTTCAATTGAATCTCAGCAACGAGGAATTGATTAAGAAAGCCACATTATTAGGTGCCGACTGTCCTTTCTTCATCACAGACAATCCTGCGTATGCCGAAGGAATCGGAGAAAAACTAACACCTATTTCTCTTGATTTAAGCCGTTATCATCTGCTGATCGTCAAACCGCCCGTTGCCGTATCCACACGTGAGGCTTTTGCCCATATCACTCCCCGTTCAACAGAAATACAATGTCGTGAGATCGTACAACAAGACATCCGTTCATGGCGTGAACTATTGAAAAACGATTTTGAAGATAGTATTTTCCCACAATATCCACGCCTCAAAGAGATTAAAGAACAACTCTATCAACAGGGTGCACTCTATGCTGCTATGTCGGGCAGTGGAAGTTCTCTGTATGGGTTCTTCGAAAAGACTCCCATGATTCTCGATGCATGGAGTGATTGCTACGTAAAATTACTATAGAGTAACAACTTGTTTACTCGTTTACTTGTCTACTCGTCAACTCATAAAATCATGGATAATCAACAAGAACGTTTTCCTGTCGTCGACATCGATGGTCATGTCATTGGCAGTATTCTCAGGGGACAGGCTCATGACGGAACAAAAATCCTTCACCCTGTTGTTCATCTGCATGTGTTCAATCCCCAGGGAGAACTGTTTTTGCAGCAGCGCCCTGCTTGGAAGGACATACAACCCAACCGTTGGGATACTGCAACGGGCGGACATGTAGACTATGGTGAGACCGTTGAAGAAGCACTTTATCGGGAAGTAAGAGAAGAATTGGGTATCAATGAGTTTACACCAGTATTCCTTGGGAAATATGTTTTCGAGGGAAAACGAGAACGAGAACTGGTATATGTTTTTAAAACTGTTTATGATGGATCTCCTAAACCAAACCCTGAAGAGTTGGCTGGCGGTCGCTTTTGGAGTCACGATGAAATTATGAAAAACTATCATAAGAATGTATTTACTCCGAACTTTGAAGACGAGTATAAGACTTTTTTCTGTATACAACCATAAGTATTCGTTTTTACCGAATTATATATTATATGTATAATTATTTATATTATATTAACGCTTTAGGGTGTACAACTTATTGATATTTTTTATAATTTTGCATCGCTTTTAGTACTAAATTTTAATTATATTATTGAAAATCAGGCAATTAGATATTTTTAGGGTTAAATATGAGACAACTTAAAATTCAAAAAAGCATCACTAATCGTTCTAGTGAGGCCTTAGATAAGTATCTGGTAGAAATTGGACGAGCTCCACTTATTTCCATTGATGAGGAGATTGAGTTGGCACAAAAGATAAAAAAAGGAGGACCGGAAGGAGAACGCGCAAAGAACAAGTTAGTTACTGCTAACCTGAGATTTGTCGTATCTGTTGCTAAGCAGTATCAACACCAAGGACTTACACTGACTGACTTAATCGACGAGGGTAACATCGGATTAATCAAAGCAGCCCAGAAGTTTGATGAGACACGTGGCTTCAAGTTTATCTCTTATGCTGTATGGTGGATTCGTCAGAGTATCCTTCAGGCTATTGCAGAGCAGAGTCGTATTGTTCGTCTCCCCCTCAACCAGGTTGGTTCTTTGAGTAAGATCAATCATGAAATCAACAAGTTTGAGCAGGAGCATCAGCGTCATCCTTCTGTTTCGGAATTGAGCGCAGCTACGAATATTGATGAAGAGAAAATCGGTCAGAGTCTTGCTGCCGATGGACATCATGTCAGTATTGATGCACCATTCCAGGATGGTGAGGATAACTGTATGTTAGATGTCATGCCCAGTGGTGATGACAGTCGTACAGACCGTCAGGTAGATCATGAGAGTATGGCTCAAGAACTTGATTCTGTATTAAACAAAGTTTTGAAAGACCGTGAGCGTATCATTATCTGCGAGTGCTTCGGTATTGGTCGTCCAGAAAAGGGCTTGGAAGAGATCGGAGATCAGTTGGGACTTACCCGCGAGCGCGTTCGTCAGATTCGTGAGAAGAGTATTACCAAACTCCGTGAGAGTGGAAATGCGAAGATCCTGATGAAATATTTAGGATAGTCGGAATATTTAAAATATAAATACATTCAATACATCCCCTTATGCTTCCAAGTATAAGGGGATTTGTTTTAATAGCCAAAAGACTTCATTAAAAAAAAATGATATCTTTTGCATTTAGTAAAGGTGGCCTTTCCTTATAGCAAAGGTGGTCTTTTTTACCCTCTGTGATAACTATTTCCTATAGAAAAAGGCATCATTTCTTTTTGCTGACATAAGTCAACAAATCTGCCGACTGTAGTCGACAAATCAGCTGACTGTAGTCGACAAACCTGCTGACTGTAATCAACAGTTTCCTATCATACTCTTTTTATTTGAATGGAATAGTTACAACCGATGAAAGTTATAAAGATAGTTGCCTTATATGGAAAACAATTATAATTATATGTTTGGCAGTGTAAACAAAAAGTACTATCTTTGCAAGGAATAATATTTGATACTTCAACAATCTCTGATATACTCATTAATAACTAAATTGTTTTAATTGACAAATAAAACATTCATAGTATGTATATTTCTCATCGTTTGTCTTAGGATAAATGCTGCGATATCTCCTTGGGATGATAAAGATTCACTGATCATGAATCGCGTCTTCTCATATAAGGCACTCTATGACCACACGTTGAAGAAGGGTTTTAACGGATTAGATATGAATATATATATCCGCTACAAGGTTCAGACGCTCAAGAAAGACATTACGTTAATGACTGTGCCGAGCATGCACGTTCTTGCACGTGGTAAAGACACGGAATACTTCGGTGAGACATATACAAAGTTGAAGTTCAAAGAGTTTAAGGATTATGAGTTCAACAGACAGATCAGTGTGGGAACAGTTCCAAGGTATAAACAAACAATGCCCACATTGGTTGAATACATGATTCCTAATTTGTATGATGTGTCTCTGATCAATAACCGTCTTCTCTCTCCTTTCCACTTTAAAAACAAGGTTTTCTACCGTTATGGCATCAGTTTCCTTACCGATGACCGTGTGGAGATCGTATTCCGTCCAAAGAAACGTAACACACAGGTGGTAAGTGGTAAAGCGATTGTTGATTACCACACAGGTAGGATACAAATGGTGGAGTTTTCAGGTGAATACGATATGATCACCTTTCATGTCACTACAGAGATGGGCGATCAGGAACCTATGTCGTTCTTCCCGAAAAAGTGTCAGATTGAAGCAGACTTCAGATACTTGAAGAATCATATACGTACCTCCCAACAGATATTATACAGCATGGCGGATATCATTCCTGACTCTATCAGTAACTCACACGATATGACATTGATGGAACAGGTACGGCCAATTCCCCTACCCTACGACTTCCAGCAGGCGTATGAGCGATATGACTCTATTCATCAGTTTGACAGTCTGCGACCACCAAAGAAACGGAGTGTCTGGAAACGCGTACTATGGGACTATTTCGGAGATAATCTTGTGAATCGTATTAAAGGTTCTTTCGGTCCTAATGATCAAGGTAGTTTCCGTATTTCACCTATTTTGAATCCTCTATACGTCAGCTACAGCGGTCGTAGAGGTATTACCTATAAGATGAAAATACGTAGTAACTATGCTTTTTCCGATAATACCAATTTGTCGTTTTATACCCGCATGGGGTATTCTTTCAAGCAGAAACAGTTTTATTTCACCACACCCATCCGGTTCACATTCAACAAGAAACGGCATGGCTATGTAGAGCTTGAAGTAGGTAACGGTAACCGCATCCGTAACAAGAGCGTGAGGGAATACGCTACTGATGAAGATAATGACAGCACCTACAAACATTTGATGCTCGACTATTTCAAAGACACAAAGATGAGACTAATCACCAACTATGACATATCTGATCGATGGAGTGTCAGTGCCGGTACGACCTTCCACCGGCGATCAGCCGTTGACAAAGTCGCATTCCGACAGATTGGCCAACCAGATACCTACCACACTTTTGCTCCTATGATAGA
>JAEEZP010000112.1 GCA_016291915.1 Prevotella sp.
ACTCTGAGCGTGGCGGTGAGGTGTCGGATGTCAACGTGCGTAACGTCAAGGTAGGAGAGTGCGATTTGGCCATCTTAGGCATCGAGCTCTGTTACTGGCGCGTGAAGGAAGGACCGTATCCACCGCATTTCCATCATATCTCGTTCGAGAACATCACCAGTAACAAGAGTCGCTTCGCTGTTCATGTGGATGGCTTTGATAATAAGATCATGGCCCACGATATCGTGTTTAAGAACTGCGACTTCAAGAATGTGCAGCGCCCGGAGATTAATGTCCTGAAGGGTGTTGACCGTATTACTTTCAAGAAGGTAAAGGTAAACGGAATGGAGATGAAGCATATTCGTGGAGACCTGGGTGAATCCTTGGAGAAACTTTTTAGATAACTATAACTGTTTAACCCTCAAGAGAATTCAGACGGCTATATACATTATTGATATAATAAGGGCTCTATGCCGATTCGAGGGGATAACGGCAGTATTTAAATAGTACTTCTTGTCGTTGTCCGGAAACTCCGAACTCATTGTCCGGACCCCTCGGACTCATTGTCCGGGGTATCCGGACAACGAGTCCATGGTAGTTTATCCACCGCGCTTCCATCATATCTCGTTTGTATCGAATCATTCTTCCTGCGGTATCTCGTGCCTCGTGCTTTTACCGATCATCGCTGTGAAGCCTTTAATGCCATTGGGATTGTAAACGACAAATTGCATGTCGGAAACCTGCAACCAGAGATTGCCCTGACTGTCGCCATACATACTTTGGACAAGGCTCACCTCTACTGGGGACTCGTACGGCGATTGACCCAGTTTGATGCCGGTATTCAACTTATCAAAAGTCTGTGGCTGCCCGGCCAAATCCATTCCACCCCATACATAGAAGGGTTTGGAGTAGTCGTTGGTATGTGCGAAGACACGTGAAGGCGCGTAGTTGATGCAGGTGAAACTCCTATCTTCATTGGAAAAGGCATAGGCCTCACTCCACTCCTGACTATCCAATGAGAATTTGAGCAATTGGTTTCTCACTGGCAGATAGATGGCATTATTGGCAGAATCATAATACATCCCATGGTACTCGCCATAGAAACTGCCCGTTAACTTCTCGAAACTGAAACGCTCGATGCCTTTGTCATTGAGTTTGTTCGACAAGTCGGGATGTACACCACCGTTATTGGGATACTTCCACATAGCATTTTCACGTATCGCATAGAAACAACCATCGTCAGCTACCACCAGTCCACAATCTGTACGCCATACCATACGAACTACCTTTTTGGTCTGCGTGTCAAACACCACGCATGGATCACCCCTCATCGCCAAAAAACGCCCGTTGGGAGAAAAACTCATGGCCTCACCCCGGTTTGCCGGCCATAAATAGTAGGTATGCGGGTCGATAGGGCCTTCAGACAGTAACACTTCCGATGTGTTCACATCCGTTCCATTGAATAGTACAATACCCTTGCCCTCCAATTGCATATAGATATTCTTACCGTCACATCCGGAACAGATTATTCGGGTACGGACACGTTTTTTCTTAGGGACAACAAAACGTATGGCACCTGTCTGCTTATCAATGGCACGCAGGGTATTTTGTTCACTATACTGGGAACCTTGGAAATAGATGTTCGTAGCATCCTCGTACACGTTCTGCATGACCTCGTCGAAAAGAACGATGGCATAGTTGTTGTTCATCTTCTTCACCACGTTCTTTGATGTCACAGGTTTACTGGCGGTTGTACTGCGCCTCACCTGTGCCCACATCATCGTCGGCAATAGCACGATGATGATTATTAATGTCAATTTCCTCATAGCCGGGAATATTATTTGCTCATTTTCTTCAGGGCTTCACGTGTCTTTGCCATGGCCTCAGATTGCATCTCCGAGACAGCGGCGGCAGCCTTTTGCATTTCCTCTGACTTCTTTGTCACGATGAGCAATTTCCCTATACGGGCTAACCTGTTAACATTGAATGCATAGATAGGAAGGTACATCGTTACGGTACCTTTCATCCCTGCTGACCAGTTCTGTGCGTTTCCCTCGGCGGTATAGAATGCTTTCTCACCCATCGCAAACGGATTACCTTCTGTATCGTATGCCACCAGAAAACCATAGGTACCCGTGAGGTATCCGTCTATACTTTCCGTACTCTCTACTTCGCCTTGTAACGTCAGTTGTCTATCATCTGCTCCTGTGATGACGAGTGGCTTTACCACTTTGAAAGGAATTCCCGGGGCAACTTCTGTGGGAATCTCAATGGAGGAAAGCCCTTCTGTCTCTGCTATCGTCTTCAACTGTTCCTGCAGTTCAGCCAGTCTCGCCTTTGCGATATCATATTCTTCACCAGATCCTAAAGCCATATCGGCCCTGGCAGTGTTGATACCGTCAATACACTCATAATACACCTTGGGGAATGACCCTAAAATTCCGTCAGTGGGAAGATCTTTGCCATCGGCACTGCCACTGCCACCTCCACAACTGATAAATACACTTCCCGTTAGGACGGTGAGTGCTGCAAATGCAACTGATTTGAAAATGTTCTGTTTCATGATTAAAATAATTGAGTTGAAATAAATAATTGTTATTGTCTTTTTCGATATTCACTCGGTTTGATACCTTTTAGCTTCAGAAACGAGCGATAGAAGGTGGAGAGACTCTGAAACCCGCTTTCTGCCGCTATCTTTTCCAAGGTATATTCAGGATGACATTGCATGAGTGGAATGCTCTTCTTCTCGATACGCAGACGGTTGATGTAGTCATAGAAAGTTGTCTGCTGAACGTGGGTGAAGTATTTGCTCAGATAAGTGCGGTTGGTTCCAATGTGGGAGGCCAGTTCCTTGATGGATAGCGTCGGGTTCAGATAAAGTTCTTCTTCCTCAATGATGACAGGGAGTGTCTTTGCAAAGCTGTACTTACAGGTGGGAGCCAACTCGTCAGGATCAGTTATCTCTATGGAGAGAGGCTCTTGACGGAGTACATGTTCCAGGGTGATTTGCCACAGAATGATACTTAGTATATAATAGAGGCAGTCTGTCAGCGGATGGCTGATGATGGAGATTACGACCCAGAGCAACTGACAAGTGATGAAGAACCAGGCTACCACACGCAACCAGGAGATATCTATCTCATCAATGTTGGAGTAATTGTCCCGGATATAGCGAACATAACGACGAGCCTCTCGCAGCCATAGCAGGAAGATGACGGCGCCAGCAAGGAAAAGACAAGTAATATAACAACGGATGACTAATTCGTCATGCCAAAGGAACCATGACGCAAAGAACGGGATATAGGCAAGTAACATCCACAGTACCTTTCTGAAGGATGCCCAGCCGGGGCGTATCAGTTCATAAATAAGACAGGTATAACCAATGAGGCAGGTGCCGTCGATCAATATCACTATGTCTTGTACATTCTGGTTGTTGTGTTCATGAACTGTCAGAAAGAGGTCCTTCAAGTTGAAGGCTGCCCATTGCACAAAGATGACGGCCAGCACACGTTGTAGTCGTGAGCTGTCCTTACGGAGGAACAACTGATAGGCGTGCAGCAAGAAGTAAGCTGTGGCGAGGCCAATAAGAAAACTGGTCAGTACTGTCTCTTCCATAATGTTTTTTAATATCTGCGAAAATAAAGATTATTTGACAAAAACACAATACCTCATTCAGTCAATTAACATTTTTTGTGTGAATGACCGATGGTTTTTCGTGAATGACCGATGGTTTCGCATGAATGATAAGTAATCATACTTACGGGTTTGTATGATGTAAACACATGACACAGGCATATCTGGTTGGGAAACCGCTGCTTCCATAGCCTGTTGTTTTCTCTTTTTTGAGATGATGTATGGTCATTTAGATGAAGAAAAATGCTGATAGTAATATCAGTTTTTCTTTCAAGAATGTTTTGAGTTTTCAGAAATAAACGTTATCTTTGCGTTACAATATGTCGTTTTTTAGCGACAAAACATCTGCTTATATAAAAATATGTCGTTTTTAAATGATATATCTGAAACATTATTATTTATGGCAAAACTGTTTTTCAATACTCGCGACGAGTTGATCTGTATAGAGTCTGATATGGTTGCCGTTATTCAAGCTAATGGTAATTATTCGAGGGTCGTATACATTACGAAACGCGAATTTATGCTTTCATACGGAATAAGTAAATTGGAAGAAGTCTTTAAAGATCGTAATGATAAGCGTAACAAGTTCGTAAGGCTGGGAAGGAGCTTTATCGTTAATCATGCTTATTTCCAGAAAATTGATTTGATAAAGCAGCAACTGGTCTTGTGTGATGGTGATAAGAATGAGATACGTATAACCTTACCAAAGCAAATCTTAAAGTCGTACAAGACAGCTATAGGTAAGAGCATTAAATTGAAACAAGAATCATGAAGACTATTATTTTAGGAAAAGGAGGAAATCAGCCTTTCAAAATAAAAAATGAAGGTGTCAGTTTTCATCATGCACAAATAACCATTGATGATAATGGTGAATGGATGTTGGAGGATCTGAACTCAACAAACGGAACATATATCCGTAATGATGTCGGTGATCTTGTACGTGTGGGAAAGGTTACGATTTCCCCCATGACCTTTATCTGTTTGGGACCCGATAACTCCAAAGGTTGTTGCTTTTATGCGAAACAGGTGGAGAACTATGGGGATTTCAGGGAAGAATATGAGTATCTGACAGAGAAGGTAGATGAATATGAAGAGAAGTTGGACAAGTTGGAAGTAAAGACACAGCGTATAAAACTTCTTGTTTTTCTGGTGAATATTGTCATAGTCATTTTTTCTTTGTTAGGTGATGCCGGTGTCTGGCTCCTTCGTGCCGGAACATTGGTCTCTACCGGTTTTGCCGCTTTTTATGATGCCAGTGGCTTGAAGAAGAAGATGAAGGCACAACAAGAAAAGTTTTATCATTGTCCTAATCCTCTTTGTTCTCATGTCTTGAAATCAAGTGAGATACGTGAAATGAAATGTTCGAAATGTAAGAAATAAATAAACTTTATATAACATGAAAAGATTATCAGTTTTATTGTTATTAGTGGCCTTTTTGGCCGTTAATGTCAGTGCGCAGAAGACTTACGCATTGCTAACAGGAGTGTCAAACTATGGTGATGAAAAGCTCAATCTAAAGAATACAACGAAGGATGTCAAGCAGTTGAAGGCTGTGATGGATAAAATCGGAGTGGTAAGCGGCGTTTCAACCAGTAGGAATGTCACCCAGGCGAATATCACAAAACGTCTGAACGACATTATTAAAGTGGCAAAACCTAATGATCGCATCATTTTTTACTTTTCCGGTCATGGTACTACAGGTGGCTTCCTGATGGGTGACCAGAATCTGTTTGCTTATTCAGATTTGATAAAGGTGCTCTCTAAAGCAAAGACCAACCATATCTTCTGTTTTATTGATGCCTGCAGATCCGGTAGTGTTGTCTCAGACAGCTATGGCATGAGTGATGCCGATAAGGGACGTATTTCCTTTGTCATGTCGAGTCGTCCCGATGAATTGTCTATAGAAAACAATTGGATCGGTAATGGGTATTTTACCCAGGCGATGCTGAAAGGATTACGTGGTATGTCTGATAACAATCACGACAAGAAAATAACTCTGATAGAGCTGTTTAAATTTATATATAAAGATGTGACTGCCCGTACTGATGGTGGTCAGCATCCTCAGCTTATCGGCCCTGGATCAGCCCAGAATTCAGTACTGGCTTCCTGGAAATAAGAGTTCGTCATCCATATTATAGTGTTTCGTCAAGAAAGAAATAGGGTTCGTCCTATACCCAGAAAAAACACATTGAATAATAAAAAAGCATATTATCTTTGCAGTGTCAAAACCAAATAAAACCGTGAATTATGGAAACAAAGAAATTTAAAATCGTAAAAGGTGAGAGTCGGTCAAGAGGTGGTTTCAATAATACAAAAACCACGCTCTCTGCCGCAGGAATCAGTGCAATAGGTGGAGCCGCTGCAGGTGCTGCTTTTGCTGCCGCACAAAAGAATGAAAAACCAGAGGAGGAAGTTCCTGAGCAGGAAGTCGTTGAACAGGATCAGGCACAAATAACACCAGAGGAAGCACAACCCGCACCGGAGCAACCCGTTGTCGAACAGCCAGAGGAGCCGATCACCGAACCACAACCTGTTGATAATCCACAGACGGAGACAGTATCATCCACTGGAACCACTGATGCTACAGATGATATCCCTGAGGAGATAGCAGAAGCAATCATCAAAGATGAGATCGATAATCAGGATATCGA
>JAEEZP010000113.1 GCA_016291915.1 Prevotella sp.
CTCTGGTAAGATGCACAATGCCATTCCACGTGACGGACAGGTAGTCTTCGCAGTGCCTAATGACTGTAAAGAAACCGTACGTGCTGACTGGAATATCTTTGCTGCAGATGTTCAGGAGGAGTATCATGTGTCTGACACAGACATGGAGTTCTTCCTGGAGAGCACCGAGGCAGTGCCTGTCATCGAGAAACAGGTAGCACAGAACCTTATCCGCACCCTTCAAGCCATCGACAACGGTGTCTTCTCTATGTGTCAGGACGAGGCTATCTCGTGGTTGGTGGAGACATCCAGCAATGTTGCCAGTGTACAGTCGGCAGAAAACGAGTGTGTGGTGGTTGCTTCACAGCGTTCTAACGTGATGAGTAACCTGGAGAATATGGGCAACACCGTCAAGGCACTGTTCCAGTTGGCCGGTGCTGAGGTGAAACAGGGTGACGGTTATCCGGCATGGAAAATGAACCCCAACAGCAAACTCACCGATCTCGTGGTGGAGACTTACAAGAAACTCTTTGGTAAGGAGCCCGTCGTCAAGGGTATCCACGCCGGATTGGAGTGCGGACTCTTCTCTGAGAAATATCCTCACATGGATATGGTAAGCTTCGGACCTACCCTGCGTGATGTGCATACACCGACAGAGCGTCTGCTCATTCCTACCGTTCAGATGGTGTGGGATCACCTGCTCGAGATTCTCAAGAATATCCCTGAGAAGAAATGAAAAAATTATTAGTATTTATCTTTGGCGCTGTTCTCATCACAGGATGCGGACAGCGTCATTCTGCAAAGGGTATCGTTAAGGACTTTATCCGGGAGTACGCGGTTACTGATGACTATGCATTGATATTCGGTAAACTTGATTCTACCTATCGTATCAACGACTCTGTCATGGGTGATTTGCAAAAACGATGCGCTAACGACAAATTCTTCAAGCAACCCGTCTCTTTGGGTGATTATCATGGTATTAAGACAAAGCTGCTGTTGCCTACGAAGATCATCATGAAGGACGATACGCTCCGAAGGACATTCTACCTCCATCCGGATCTGAAAACAAAAAGTATTCTTGCCGTAAAAGAAAATTAATAATGGTTTAGGGTTTAGAGTTTAGAGTTTAGAGTTATCGTATAACTAAAGAAAGCCCCTGTTATCGTATCACTACGAAACAGGGGCTAATCCTTAAAAACCTACCTATCGAAAGAGTTTACATCATATATAAACTATCTCTTAATAGCATATATATTCTCATAGACGTATTATCTTCGATAGTGTAACCATATACCTTTTTAAAAACAATTACTTAAACAAGTCGTCGAGCAGTGTATAGAAAGCAGGATCCTCACCTACGATGGTCTTCACGATCTTACCATCCGGACCCAAGATAATCTTAGTGGGGAAACCCTGTACACCATAGTCGCTGAGCACCTTGCTGTCGCGTGGGTTGTAAACATGCAACCATGGTAACTCATGCTTCTTCACAGCATCCTTCCATTTCTGCTCTGTATCATTGCAGTCGATACCCAGGATCTCAAACTTTCCCTTATACTTATTATAATAGTTCTTCATCTCAGGGAAACCCTTGATACACCAGCCACACCAACTGCCCCAGAAGTCGAGGATGACATACTTACCGCGCAGACTTGACAGAGCAAGCGGCTTGCCATTGATATCATTCAGGGTAAAGTCAGGAGCCTGAACACCGGCAGCCTGCTTCTTGGCAGCCTCAGCCTCAGCCTTGGCACGAGCCTCCACCTGATCAATCACACCCTGATAGTAAGGTTTCATTCTGCCATTCTTGACAGACTCACCTAATAAGGCAGCAGCCTCCTTCATTTTATCTACACCTTCCTGAGCAAATTGTGGTATGAGCGTGGCAGATGCCTCATAGTCGGGATGTGCCTTGATAAAATCTAACATCGCCTTGTTTACCTTCTCTTGTATGGCTGGCATACCTTCCTGATACTCTTTCATAAGCTTATCCTGAGGTTCACCGTTCTTCAGACGTTCATTCAACTTCTTCTGGAACTCAGTGCTTTCTTTCTGTGCATTCTCCAACATCATATCTACCTCATGATATTCTTTATAGAACTTAGAGCCTGTAATATCATAACGGTCTTTTACATCACCTGTCAGCTCCATTGTCTCACCAGGTATACCAAGAAGCTGCATCTGGACGCTGTTAGGTGTACGCTGATTACGCATCAAATCCGGAGAAACAACGATAATATCTGTGATCTCATTCAATGGGAAATCAAACTCAAACTGTCCGTCTTTCACTAATACGGTTTGCGGTGTGCGCATGGTTGCTCGTGTCAAAACCAAAAGGGTATCGCCTACATTCTTCAGGTTACCTTTTACGTGCAAATTACCGTCATTGGCATAACCTACCAATGCAACGGCAAACATAACCATTGATAAAAAAAACTTTTTCATTTGTTGTCCTTATAATTATAAATTTTCAGTTAACTAAATCTAAGACGTATAACCACGATAAGGGGTTACCATCACCCCTTACTTTTAGGAATAATTAAAATATGCTGACTTTTTTTATCGACAGATAAAACGGATGAAATTGTTTATCTCTGATTCTGCCTCTATTTTAGCATCCTTTCATTATGGCACGGATTTTGTATATTATTGGATGAAGAAGACAACAGACCTTCTTCATCCGATTGAACTATATATAAAATAAGTATAATATGCAAAAAGGTAACATCGGGGTTACGACAGAGAACATCTTCCCCGTCATCAAAAAGTTTCTCTACAGCGATCATGAGATATTCCTTCGCGAGATGATCAGTAATGCCGTAGATGCAACACAGAAAATCAAAACATTAGCTGAGCGTGGTGATTACAAAGGAGAGTTAGGTGACCTTACCGTACAGGTGAAACTGGATAAGGAGAAAGGTACTCTTACCATCAGCGACCGCGGTATCGGTATGACAGCCGAGGAGATCGACAAGTATATCAATCAGATTGCTTTCTCAGGTGTTAACGACTTCTTGGAGAAATACAAGGATAACGCCAACGCCATCATTGGACACTTTGGATTGGGTTTCTACTCAGCCTTTATGGTTAGCAAGAAGGTAGAGATTATCACCAAGAGTTATCAGGAAGGTGCACAGGCCGTGAAATGGAGTTGCAACGGATCACCTGAGTTTACTATCGAAGATGCTGAGAAGGAAGACAGAGGATCAGATATCGTATTGTATATCGACGACGACTGCAAAGAGTATCTGGAGAAAGACGAGATCAGTAAGTTGCTGAACAAATACTGTAAGTTCATGCCGGTGGCTATCGCCTTCGGTAAGAAGACCGAGTGGAAAGACGGCAAGCAGCAGGATACCGACGAGGATAATATCATCAACGATGCAGAACCGCTGTGGACCAAACAGCCAAGCAGCCTGAAGGATGAGGATTACAAGAAGTTCTATCACACCCTCTACCCCATGCAGGATGACCCGATGTTCTGGATTCATCTGAATGTGGACTATCCTTTCAACCTTACTGGTATTCTCTATTTCCCACGTATCAAGAGTAATCTCGACCTGCAACGCAACAAGATACAATTGTTCTGCAACCAGGTGTTTGTCACCGACCAGGTAGAAGGTATCGTTCCTGAATTCCTTACCCTGCTTCATGGTGTCATCGACTCTCCGGACATCCCGTTGAACGTATCCCGTTCTTATCTGCAGAGCGACCGTGATGTGAAGAAGATCTCTACCTATATCACAAAGAAGGTGGCCGACCGTCTGAATTCACTCTTCAAGGATGACAGGAAAGACTATGAAGGTAAATGGGATGACCTGAAACTGTTCATCTACTATGGTATGCTGTCACAGGAAGATTTCTACGACCGTGCGAAAGACTTTGCTTTGCTGAAGGATGTGGAGGGTAAATATTTTACCTATGAGGAGTATAAGACACTCATCACAACAGAGCAAACCGACAAAGACGGCAATCTTGTCTATCTCTATGCTACCAATGTGGAAGAGCAATACAGTTATATCGAGGCAGCCAAGGCTAAAGGATATAGCGTACTGTTGATGGACGGACAACTGGATGTGCCTGCTGTCTCACTGTTGGAGCAGAAGTTTGAAAAATCACGTTTCACCCGTGTGGATGCTGATATCATCGACCGACTGATCGTGAAGGAGGATACCCCGAAGAATACATTGGATCAGGAGGAGTCTGACAAATTGTCACAGACCTTCCGCTCACAACTCCCCAAACTGGAGAAAGCAGAGTTCTATGTAGAGGTTCAGTCATTGGGTGAACAGGCACAACCGGTTATCATCACACAGAGTGAATATATGCGGAGAATGAAAGATATGAGTCGTTTCCAACCCGGTATGGCCTTCTACGGACAGATGCCTGACAGTTACAGCTTCGTCTTGAATAGTGATCATCCGCTGATCAAGAAAGTGATGACCGA
>JAEEZP010000114.1 GCA_016291915.1 Prevotella sp.
ACACTCTTCGCCGTGGGTGCTGGTCATCTGCCCGGGGACAAAGGAGTATTGAACCTCTTACGCCAGGCAGGGTATAAGGTTGACCCCGTAAAATAACGGTCAGCGTTCAGCCTTCACGATCTCATACACCTTCTCCATGTCGATATATTTCCGTGTCTCGGCAGCAAGCAGGTTGTATTGTTCCTCCTTGTAGGCACGGTAGTCGAAGGTTGTCTGCTGCGCGTTGACAAAAGGCGCTAACAAGTCGTCCACGACGGGTGCATTGTCAAGAATACCATGGATATACGACCCCCAGCAACGCTGCGACAGTCGCATGGTGGTAGATGACTGCTCAGCGAGCTCGGTATGTAACCCGTCTCTGTTCACCCGCTGCGTCTTACCCATGTGGATCTCATAGCCCTGGCAGGATTGTCCCTGGAAAACGAAGGTCACCTGCACGGTACGTTTCTCACCACTCATCGTGGTAACGGCCGGCAAGAGTCCCAAGCCTGGGAAACGCTCAAGATCACCCTCCACATGCTGCGGATCGAGGATCTCTTCGCCCATCATCTGATAACCGCCACAGATGCCGATGACCGTCTTACCATCATGGTGTGCCTGCAGGATAGCCTGCGCACAACCGTTACGACGGAGTTCCACCATGTCAGCGATGGTGCTCTTACTGCCCGGCAGGATGATGATATCCGCCTTACGGATCTCCTCAGTGTTGTTCGTATAGAAAAGATGCACACGTGGATCACGCTCCAGGACATCAAAATCGGTGAAGTTGGAGAGATGACGGAGCATCACCACGGCAATGTTCACCTTTCCCTCGGCAGCCTCCATATTCTTTTTCTCCAGAGATACAGAGTCTTCCTCCTCGATATGGATATCCTTGAAATAAGGCAGCACCCCCAAGACAGGGATACCACAGAGTTGTTCGATCATCTGACGTCCCTCATCAAACAGACGCATATCGCCACGGAACTTATTGATGATGATGCCTTTGATATGACGACGCTCTTCCTCGTTAAGGAGCATCAGGGTGCCATAGACAGAGGCAAAGACACCACCGCGGTCGATATCTGCCACAAGGATAACGGCAGCATCGGCATACAACGCCATCGACATGTTGACGATGTCCACCTCACGGAGGTTGATCTCTGCGATACTGCCTGCCCCCTCCATGACGATGGGGTTATAGCGCGATGAGAGTCTATCGAAAGCCTCATGCACGGCCTTCCGCAGCACATCCCTACCCTCCTTACGGAAATACTGTGTGGCATGCTGGTTGCCGATGGGTTTACCGTTGAGCACCACCTGCGAGGTATGGTCGGAGTTGGGTTTGAGCAACAAGGGGTTCATATCCGTATGACAGGGTACACCGGCAGCCTCTGCCTGCACAGCCTGGGCCCGTCCGATCTCCAAACCTTCAGGGGTGGCATAACTGTTCAGTGCCATATTTTGTGCCTTGAAAGGTGCGGGGGTATAACCGTCCTGCAGGAAGATCCTGCAGAAGGCGGTGGCCACGATGCTCTTACCCACATCACTGCCCGTACCGGCAAACATAATCGGTCTCAGTCGTTCCATAAGTCGAATAAGTTTTTCTCGCCCCAATACAAGTGGATGTAGGAGGCGCGGAGGTTTTTATAAATATAAAGTGAAGAGTGAAGAGTGAAGAGTGAAGAATTTTGCCGAGCGTGAGCAAAATCGCCGGAGACTGTGGAGAGCGAATCTTCTTCAACGATATGGGAGTAGTGGAACTCATGACCGGGGAAGCCGTTCCACTCCCGATAACCCAGATGGAGCCTCATCCCCTCCATTGTGGCCTTCTGCTTGAGAATATCCACCATCGGATAGGAGGTGCCGTCGGTATCGATAATGGCACTACAGAGGTACATCATCCCACCGCACTCGGCAAGACAGCGTCCACCCTGCTCGAGATTATCGTGTATCTGCTGTAACATCTGTGTGTTGCTGCTCAGCTCCTTCAGAAAAAACTCAGGATAACCGCCCGGCAGATACAGGAAGTCGCATACAGGCAATGCATGGTCGTGGATAGGAGAGAAGAAGATCACCTCTCCCCACTGCCGTAACCGGTCGATATTCTCACGGTAGGTAAAGTTAAAAGCCTCATCACGGGCAACAGCAATTATCATCGTAGTAAGGTATTGAGATCCATATTGTTTTCCACCATCCCAGCAGCACGCCCAATCATCGTCTCTATCTCCTGACGGTGCTCCAACGATAATCCTAAATGACGACTCGGCATCGACAGTTCTTTCACACGGGGCAGACAACCTACACAGGGGATGCCCACATCATCACAGGCTTGGCGTAGGAAAGACGCATGGCGCTCAGAACCCACCTGGTTGAAGACAACACCGGAAAAGCGCAGATCCTCCCACAGCGTGGTGAAACCATGGATCAGAGCAGCGGCACTGTATGCCATGCTGCGGGCATTGACAATCAGGAGGATGGGGATATCCAGCAGCCGGGCAATCTCCGCCGTGCTGCCCTTACCACGGTCGTAACCGTCGAAGAGTCCCATCACACCTTCCACCACCTGCGCATCCATACCTTCTCCATAGTGGTGGAAGACATCACAGAGGTGCTGCTCACTCATAAAACGAGTATCGAGGTTGACAGATGCCATACCGCACGCCATCTCATGGTACTGCGTGTCGATATAGTCGGGACCGCACTTATAGGGTTGTACCGCCAATCCTCTGTTCACCAGGGCGCGCAGCAATCCCACGGTAACGGTGGTTTTGCCACAACCTGAGTTAGTAGCAGCGATAAGGAATCTTTGTGGCATAGACTTTCTTGTTTGGGTGACAAAGTTACGGAAAGTCGAGCGCAAAACAAAGAAATCTTTTCTTTTTTTGCCGAGACGGAGTAAGTTCGGCGAAGCCAAAGGTATTAATTTTGCCGCAAACGGCAAAATTACAATTAAGAATTAATAAATAATAATGAATAATGATATGTTCTTTTTCTCTGTTCCGCCAGAGAAAAAGAAACCAAAAAGAGTTTTTTTCACAACCACCCCGACCCTTTGACCTTCGGTCGAACTCGCTCACGCTCGGCATAGCCTTTGCAAGCAAGTCTCTGCCCTCGCTTAATCGCGACTTTCCTTGCCTAAGGAGGGGACTCATCCCTCCCCACGCCCCTCCCATTCTCGGGAGGGGATGTAACCGCTCCTCCCGTCGCTCTTTCATTAAAGTAAGCTCGACCCATCAAAGGGTCGGCTTAATTATTTATGCAGGCTCCGCCTGCTTCTCTAAACTATAGATCCTAATCTCTAGACAAAATAGGTTGCGATAGCGAGAAGGTTAGCAATAAAATGCGACGATTGAAAAACGATGCCGAAGGCAGTGCGAGGACCTGTTTGAGCGTAGCGAGTCCCGCAGCACAGTTTTTCAGAGTCGTGATTTTATCTAACCTGAAGCGTGCAACATGGTCTCTCTTGGTTTCTTCTCTCTGCCGAAACAGAGAGAAGAACATAAAGGCTAAGGTCATTTAATTGTACCTTTGGCTGCGCCGAAGGTACTCTCGCTCGACAATCCAAAAAATAAAAGTGTTTTCTTTTTGGATTGTGCTCGCTTATTCGTACCTTTGCAACTGCGATGGTGATGAGCGACCGTTCCGGTTGCCCAGAAAAGGGAATCAGGTGAGAATCCTGAGCAGTACCCGCTACTGTCATCTCCATTATCGCAAGAACAATAAGCCACTGTCATGACGACTGTTTTACAGCAATGATGGGAAGGTGTTCTTGCGGGAGAGAGCCAGGAAACCTGCCATTTGCAATACTACGTAAGACGGTCTTCGGGAGTAAAGGCCGAGATATTCTATATTCAATCTTAAAATGGGAATTAAACAATCTGTCATCATCATGATGGCATTATTGACGTTGGGAGCTCATGCCCAAGACAAGAAGGCAGAGAAGAAAAAAGAGGATATGACCACTACGGTATTCAACCTCAACCCTATCGTGGTCACCGGCAACGGGCATCATGAATATCTGCAGTCATCCACCACCCCTGTACATGTTTTACCACAGCGGGAGATCCGGAAGCAAGGCACAACCACCTTCACGGATATCCTCACCCGCATGGCGCCGAACATCTCGTTTATGCCCAGTGCCACAGGGTCTTTCCTGCGCATGAACGGATTGGGGAACAAATATATCCTCATCCTGGTCAATGGAAAGAAGATGATGGGTGATATCTCCGGTAATGTGGATATCGACCGTATCAATATGGGACAGATCAAGCGTATCGAGGTACTCAACGGTGCTGCCTCGGCCCTCTACGGTTCGGATGCCATGGGTGGCGTGATCAATATCATCACGGATTATCCGAAAGACCAGTTGGTGAGCGTGAATGCCCACTCACGTGTCAGCGGCAAGGGTGTTTTCTCACAATCCGCCAATGTCAACATCAACTACAAGGGATTCGGCAGTTATACGAGTTTTAAGCATGACGAATCCGACAGCTACCGCATGAACGACTTAGAGTATGTGGACGGCAAGGGAGAATCGCCTGAGACACAACGCACCTTAGCCACTCAGTATCTCGGTTATACATCCAATGTGCTCAACCAGCGTTTTACCTACGAGCCCATCAAACAACTGTCTTTCTATGCAGATTTAGGATTGTCGTATAAGCTCACCGATCGTCCACGGAAGGAAGAAGGATGGACCGGTGGCTTCGACTATGAGTTGCGCACCAAGTCAACACGCTGGGGAGCAGGCACGATGTATAAGTTCACGAGAAAGCACAGCCTGCAGTTGGATTATTATGGTGACAACTGGCATTACGGCAAGGAATATATGGTGGATGTCTATTCCACGAACAAGAAAACGGGGGAGAAGACGCTCACCACCCCAAAGGGTGATTTCTCGATCACCAAGCGCCAGAAACTATATAATGTGGAGATCAAGGATATCCATAAATATACGGCCCACTCCACCACTATTATCGGTGCCAACTGGCGTAATGACTTCCTGATGGCTACTGCCGGGAATGTGGATAATCACGCCGCCATCTCCTCTGTCTATGGACAGCACGACATGCAGATAGTGGAGCATCTGCAGGCTACCTTCGGTATCCGTTATGACAAGCACGAGACGTTCGGCAGTAATCTCACACCGAAAATGACACTGATGTATGCACCCGATCATTTTAATTTCCGGTTTGGCTATTCCAAGGGATTCCGTGCCCCAGCGCTCGATGAGGTGTATTACCATTATGTGAACCCCTCGATGGCAGGAAGAGTGGTGGTGACCTTCGGCAACAGGAACCTGAAACCCGAGAAAAACGATTACTTCTCCTTGAGCGCAAGTTATCACAACCGACAGTTTACCATCACGGCAACAGGGTTCCTGAATCACATCAACAAGATGATCATCAAGGATAATATCAAGATCGGCGAGGCAGAGAAAACGATGTTGCTGAAAGAGTTTCCCGATGACCTGAACGAGACATTGATAGCTAAGATGAGCACCTTCGGACAGTATATCAACAGTGACAAGGGTATGGTACGCGGTGTTTCACTGAGTAGTAGTTATAACCTCACCAACGACCTGAATATCTCCGCTAACTATGCCTATACCTATGCTCGTAGTAAGACTGAGGGGGAATGGCGGGAGGTGGAGCGCAGTCTGCGTAATGTGGCTACCTTTGCTGCCAACTATAGTCATACCTGGAACAACTACCGTCTGAATGTCAACCTGAACGGACGGTTCCAGAGTCGTACCCCCTTCCCTGCCTATGAAGATGCGCCGGGCTTCGGTATCATGAACCTGAACACCACGCATACGTTCCAATTGCGTAAGGTGACGATAGAACCGAGCTTAGGTATCGACAATATCCTGGATAAGGTAGACCGGCGTATCGACACTTCCAAGCGCCGTTATGCACTGATCACACCGGGCAGGATGATGACTGTAGGATTGAGAGTGAGATATTAAAATTGATAATTGATAATTGACAATTGATAATTGATAATTGACAAAAGCAATGGAAAATGATGCATAGAGTTTTATTATTTGTGATGATGTTTTTCCTGTGCGTGAACAGTCAGGCACAGGAAACGACCGGTGACGGGGTGGACGCACTGTTGGCATCGATGAAAGACCATGACAAGGCAGCACTGCTGATGGTTCACTTCGGAACCACCTATGATGATACCAGAGCCAAAACCATTGATGTGATCAATGAGAAAGCGCGCAAGACATTCCCACGATTGGAAGTGCGCGAGAGTTATTCCTCCCGGATCATCATCCGCCGACTGAAGACGCGAGGCATCATCAAGGATACTCCCCTGCAAGCGATGATGCGACTGTATGCGGAGGGATATACCCATCTGATCGTGCAGAGCACGAACATTATCGAAGGGAAGGAGATGAACCAGTTGCGACAGGAGGTGGAGCGCATGCGTCCGTTCTTCAAGGAGATTCGTCTAGGTAATCCCCTACTCTATTCCGTTGAGGATGCGCAGCAGGTGGTGGACATCCTCAGTAAGCATCTGACCGTCAATGCCAAGAAGAAAGAACATGTACTGCTGGTAGGGCACGGTACTGACACTCCGGCCACCGCCATCTACAGTGAGATAGACTATCTGTTGAAGGCTGCCGGACTCACCAACTACCATGTAGGAACGATTGAGGGATATCCCACCTTCGAGACGGCCCTGCAACAGATTCAGCAACAGAAAGGAAAGACGGTTGTGTTGATGCCCTTTATGTTTGTGGCCGGCGACCATGCCCGTAATGATATCTCAGAAGACTGGAAAAGACAACTGGAGGAAGCCGGACTGCAAGTGGAGCTGCACATCGTGGGATTAGGTGAACTGCCGGAGATACAGGAGATCTTTATCAAGCACATCCGAGAGACACAGAAAGAGAACGAGTAGATGATATACAGATGAAAGCAAGAATAACAGTAGTGGGCATCGGGCCGGGGAGTGCGGAGGATATCACCCCCGCTGCCTTGAATGCCATCAAGGAAGCGGATGTGGTGGTGGGCTACCGCTACTACTTCCAGTTTATTGAACCCTATCTGAAAGAGGGGGCACAGTGCATCGACACAGGCATGAAGAAAGAACGGGAGCGGGCACAGCAAGCTTTTGAAATGGCTGAGCAAGACCGTTATGTGGTGGTGATCAGCAGTGGTGATGCGGGCATCTATGGGATGACTCCGTTGATCTACGAGATGGCTAAAGAGCGGAAGAGTGAGGTGGAGATCATGGCATTGCCGGGAATCTCTGCTTTCCAGAAAGCAGCCTCATTGTTGGGCGCTCCCATGGGTCATGACTTCTGTGTGATCTCCTTAAGTGATCTGATGACGCCGTGGAGCCTCATCGAGCGACGGATCATCGCTGCAGCACAAGCGGATTTCATCACTGCGGTGTATAACCCGAGGAGTCATGGACGCTACTGGCAGTTGTCTCGTTTCAAGGAACTCTTCCTGCAGCATCGGGCAGGCACCACACCGGTGGGATATGTCCGTCAGGCAGGAAGACCCGAGCAAGAGGTGCATATCACCACATTAAGTGATTTCAACCCAGAAGATATCGATATGTTCACCATCGTCATCTTCGGCAACTCACAGAGTTACCAATGGCAGGAGAAGATGATCACCCCGCGTGGTTATTACCGGGAACAGTCGGAGGAGGAACTGAACAAAGGACAGTTGATCATGAGAGAGTCTTTCCGTACCATCAACAGTGAGCTACGAAACCAGGATATCCCTGTATGGCGCAAATGGCCGTTGCTGCATACCATCCATACCACGGCCGATTTCTCCATGGAAGAGATTCTCTATACTGATGAAGAGGCAGTGCCGAAGATTTACGACCGTATTCAAAAGAATCATCGAGAAGGCATCGGAACCATGATCGTCACCGATGTGACCATGGCTGCTGCTGGCATTCGCAAGGCAGCCTGTGAGCGTATGGATGTCAACGTGAGATGTTACCTGCATGACGAACGTGTAGCAGCGATGGCTCAGGAACTCGGCATTACCCGCACACAAGCCGGCATCCGCTTGGCTGTGGAGGAATACCCCGAGGCTCTCTTCGTCTTCGGTAATGCGCCCACCGCCTTGATGGAGTTGTGTGAACTGATGCGTAGAGGCAAGGCCCATCCCATCGGTATCATCGCCGCACCGGTAGGCTTTGTGCATGTCTGTGAATCGAAACACATGGTGAAAGTCTTCGGTGACATTCCAAAGATAATTGTGGAAGGAAGGAAGGGCGGCTCGAATATTGCTGCAACCCTCGTGAACAGTATCTTAGCATGGGAAGATGCCCAACAACTAAAACCCGGAAGAGATGTGTAAGTCGTTCATTATCATAGGTATCAGTGATGCTGAGGAGATACACCTCACGGAAGAGACGCTTCGTGTGGTGGAGCAGCATCATCTCTTCTCCGGTGGCATGCGGCATCACCAGTTAGTGAGCCATCTGCTGCCATCCGACGCCATATGGATAGACATCACCGTACCCCTGCAGAAAGTTTTCGATCAATATCAGTCGCTGAGTGACACCATCGTTGTCTTTGCTTCTGGTGACCCGTTGTTTTTCGGTTTTGCCAATACGATACAGCGGGTATTCCCAGCGGCAGAGATACAGGTATATCCCACCTTCCACTCCCTGCAACTGTTGGCTCACCGCATGGTAGTACCTTATCACGATATGCACCACGTATCACTCACCGGTCGTTCGTGGCATGCTTTCGATGCAGCACTGATACAAGGTTATCCGATGATCGGCGTGCTTACCGACGGGGTACATACACCTGCTGCCATTGCCCAACGGATGATTGACTATGGGTATGTAGGATATCGGATGACCGTCGGTGAGCACTTAGGAAATGAGCAAGAGGAGCGAGTCACCACCGGTTCGCTGCAGGAGATAGCTGCACAGTCGTTTGCCAAGCCCAACTGTGTGATCCTGCGTGCTGAGGAACATAACAGCAAACGGATGATTCCCATGGGGATTCCCGATGCCGACTTCGAATTGCTCGATGGCAGGGAGAAGATGATCACCAAAGCACCCATTCGTCTTCTCACTATCGCTGCCCTTGAACTGCATGACAAACAATCATTCTGGGATATCGGCTTCTGCACCGGGAGTGTGTCGATAGAGGCGCTACGTCTTTTTCCACAACTCCATATCACTGCTTTCGAGGTGAGAGAGGAAGGTGGCTCGCTGATGGATAAGAACAGCAAACGGTTTGGAGCACCGGGTATCAAGACGGTGATTAGGGACTTCCTGAAGGAAGATATCGACAAACTGCTGACTGAGGCAGATGTCTTCCCACCCGATGCCATCTTTATCGGTGGTCATGGAGGGCAACTGAAAGAGATGGTTGAGAAAGCTGTACACTATCTTACTCCTGGTGGTGTGCTTGTATATAACTGTGTGTTGCCGGAAAGTGTTACCGACGAACGGATACGTAAAGACAGTAGGCAGATCTTCGAGGACACAGCAAAATGTTTAGGGATGGAGCTGTATACTCCCCAATGTGTAACAATCAATGATTATCATCCTATACAAATATTAAAATGCAGAAAACCATGAGAACAGCCATCATAGCCATATCTGAAGAGGGAAAGAAACTTACCCAGTCCGTCAAGGAGTGTCTTGAGGGGGAGGTGCAGATACTATCACGTGAGGATGTGAACGGGCATTTCCAGGATTTCGAGGCATGGATATTTATCGGGGCCTTAGGCATCTGCGTAAGAACCATCGCCAGTGAGATAAACGACAAAAGGACCGATCCTGCAGTGGTATGCATCGACAGTACGGGCAAACAGGTGATCGCGGTATTGAGTGGTCATAAGGGTGGGGCTAACGATCTTACCCGTCAACTGGCAGCCGCTTTGGGGGCATTGCCGGTGATTACCACACAATCCGACAACCAAGGGTTGTGGGCCCTCGACACGATGGATAAGCGATTCGGATGGCAGTTGTTGGATGATAAAGACATGAACAACGTAAT
>JAEEZP010000115.1 GCA_016291915.1 Prevotella sp.
AAAATATCCAAAATGAAAATCAACAAAAATCACTAAACAATTATGACAGCATTTAAGGCTTTAGAAATTTGGTGGGTAACTGGTGCCCAGTTACTCTAAGGAGGTGACGCCGTGGTACAGGTGGACGGTCACTCCAAGGAAATGGTAGATGGTCTTAACAACAGCGGTAATATCCCCATTAAGATTGTATATAAAGGCACTGCCAACTCATCCAACGAGGTGGAGGCCGTCATGAAAGCAGCCAACAACGACGAGAAGTGTATCGGTATCATCACATGGATGCACACCTTCTCACCGGCAAAGATGTGGATCAAGGGTCTGCAGGATCTGCAGAAGCCGTTGCTGCATCTGCACACACAGTATAACGCAGAGATTCCCTGGGAGACCATGGACATGGACTTCATGAACCTCAACCAGAGTGCTCACGGAGATATCGAGTTCGGTCATATCTGCACCCGCATGCGTGTTCCCCGCAAGGTGGTCTGCGGCTACTGGAAGAATGAGGAAGTACACAAGAAGATTGCTGTATGGGCACGCGTGGCTGCCGGTGTGGCAGATGCCAGGAACGTCCGTTGTCTGATGTTCGGTATGAACATGAACAATGTTGCCGTTACCGATGGCGACCGTGTGGAGTTTGAGCAGCGCTTAGGCTATCATGTGGACTACTACCCCGTCAGCTCACTGATGGATTATTTCAAGAAAGTGACCGACGAGGAGGTGGATGCCCTGGTAGAAGAGTATAAGAAAGCATACACCATCAAGATCGACGAGAGCGGTGAGGAGGTATATTGGAAGAAGGTGAAAGGTGCTGCCAAGGCAGAGATCGCCCTCCGCCGTGTACTCAAGGATGAGGGTGCCACTGCCTTCACCACCAATTTCGACGACTTAGGCGACGCAGACATCAACGACCCGCACTTCGTGGGCTTCGACCAGATCCCCGGTCTGGCATCACAGCGACTGATGGCCGAGGGTATCGGCTTCGGTGCTGAGGGCGACTGGAAGACCGCCTGTCTGTATCGCACACTGTGGGTGATCCAGCAGGGTATGCCCACCGGTTGTTCGTTCCTCGAGGACTACACCCTCAACTTCGCCGGCGACCGCAGTTCTTGTCTGCAGAGCCACATGCTCGAGGTATGCCCGCTCATCGCCGTTGACAAACCCAAGCTTGAGGTTCACTTCCTCGGCATCGGTATCCGCAAGGAGCAGACAGCCCGCCTCGTCTTCACCTCAAAGGTAGGCCGTGGCATCAAGGCCACCGTGGTGGACCTCGGCAACCGCTTCCGCCTGATCTCTCAGGAAGTGGAGTGCATCGAGCCGAAGCCCATGCCTAACCTCCCCGTGGCCTCTGCCTTATGGGTTCCCCAGCCCACCTTCGAGATCGGTGCCGGTGCATGGATCCTCGCCGGTGGTACACACCACAGTGCTTTCTCTTACGACATCACCGAGGAGTACTGGGAAGACTTCGCCGAGATGCTGAACATCGAATATGTCCGCATCAACAAGGACACGAAGACCTTCGAGTTCAAGCAGCAGCTCCGTAACAATGAGGTGTACTTTATGTTGAATAAGGCGTTGATGTAATAAAAGGAAGTTATAAGGAAGTTAAAAGGAAGTTAGCCGCTTTCAGCGGCAGAAGTGAAAAGGACATTACTTTTAAGAGAAAGGAAGTTAGCCGCTTTCAGCGGCAGAAGTGAAAAGGACATTACTTTATGAGCTTTAGCTTTAAGGATATTATTGCTTGGAAGAAATCATACGAATTCGTGTTGTTGACATACAAAGCAACGAAGAAATTTCCTGACTACGAAAAGTATGGTTTGGCATCCCAATTTCAGCGTGCTGCAGTATCTATTATTGCTAATATTGCTGAAGGATCCAAGAAAATTAGTAAGGCTGATAAGTTACGTCTTTTGAACATTGCACAAGGTAGTCTGGAAGAGTGCCGTTGTTATATCTTACTTTCCAAAGATCTGAATTATATCTCAGAAGAGGATTACAATGACCTTTCATATAGCATAGATGGTGCAAGTTACTATCTGAATGCCTATTGCAAAGCTATCTTTGAAAACAAGGCTCTGAAAGACGAATAAGTCAAATGTCCCTTTAACTCCCCTTTAACTCCCTTTTAACTTCCCTTTAACTTCCATAAAAAGAAAAAATATGACGAGTAGACAAACGATAGAAAGCGGGAAAGCCATTCTCGGTATCGAGTTTGGCTCTACCCGTATCAAGGCAGTCCTCATCGACGAGGAGCACAAAGTGATCGCACAGGGCAGTCATAGTTGGGAAAACCAACTGGTGGACGGCCTGTGGACCTACAGCATCGAGGCAATATGGTATGGACTGCAGGATTGCTATGCCGATCTCCGCAAGGATGTGAAAGAGAAATACGACACGGAGATAGAGATCCTCGCATCTATCGGCATCAGCGCGATGATGCACGGCTATATGGCCTTCAACGAGAAAGACGAGATCCTCGTGCCTTTCCGCACCTGGCGTAACACCAATACGGGCAAGGCTGCCAAGGCACTCTCCGACCTCTTCTATTACAATATCCCGCTGCGCTGGAGCATCTCTCATCTCTACGAGGCTATCCTCGACCATGAGGAGCATGTGAAAGATATCAAATTCCAGACCACACTGGCAGGATATATCCACTGGCAGCTCACGGGCTGTAAGGTGCTCGGTGTCGGCGATGCCTCGGGAATGATGCCCGTTGACCCCGACACGAAGACCTACAATGCCGACATGGTGGAGAAGTTCAACAAGCTCATCGAGCCCTTAGGCTTCGACTGGACCCTGATGGATATCTTCCCCAAGGTGCTGGTGGCCGGCGAGAACGCAGGATTCCTCACACCTGAGGGTGCACGGAAGATGGATATCTCCGGACATCTCAAGGCCGGAATACCCCTCTGTCCTCCAGAAGGTGACGCAGGCACGGGCATGGTGGCTACCAACGCTGTCAAGCAGCGCACGGGAAATGTCTCTGCAGGCACCTCCTCCTTCTCGATGATCGTCCTCGAGAAAGACCTCTCCAAGCCCTACGAGCCCATCGACATCGTCACGACACCCGATGGCAGTCTGGTGGCTATGGTTCACTGTAACAACTGTACCTCGGACATCAACGCATGGGTGAACCTCTTCAAGGAGTACCAGGAGCTCATGGGCATCCCCGTGGATATGAACGAGATCTATACGAAACTGTTCAACAAAGCCCTCGAAGGGGATGCCGACTGCGGTGGACTGATGGCATACAACTATGTGTCTGGCGAACCGATCACCGGTCTCTCCGACGGTCGTCCACTCTTCGTACGCTCAGCCAACGATAAGTTCACCCTCGCCAACTTCATGCGCACACACCTCTATGGGGCTATCGGCGTGCTGAAGATCGGCAACGACATCCTCCTGAAGGAAGAGCATGTGAAGGTGGACCGTATCACCGGCCACGGCGGCTATTTCAAGACGAAGGGTGTGGGCCAGCGCATGCTCGCAGCAGCCCTCAGCTCTCCCATCTCTGTCATGGAGACTGCCGGAGAAGGTGGTGCATGGGGTATCGCCCTGCTCGCTGCCTACCTTATTAATAATAAGGAGAACCGTCCGCTCGCCGACTACCTCGAAGAACGTGTCTTCGCCGGTGATGCCGGTGTGGAGATCGCTCCCACGGAGGAGGATGTGGCCGGCTTCAACCGCTATATCGAGCGTTACAAGCAGGGTCTCGCCATTGAGAAGACGGCGGTGGAGAATAAGTGAAGGGGAGTTAAAGGCACAATAACCAATAAACAATAACCAATAACCAAATTGGTTGCAATAGCGGGAGATACCCTCTCCCAACCTCATTCCCGAGCTTCGCTCGCCTACCCGTAGCCTTTCCCCATAGGCATGGGGCGAGGTGTCCGATTCATTACGGATCGTCTTCTCAATATTGGTTGCATTAGCGGGAGAGGCAGCGACAATAGCCAATAACCAAATTGTTGCGATAGCGAGATGCAGTAACGTTACGAACCGAACGCCTCGCCCCCAGCCTTGGGGGAGAGGACGGGAGAGGGGGATATAAAGGCGATTCAAACTCCATTTCCCTGTTCCAACGAATAACAATAAAATAAAAGGATTATACATGAAGAAAAGACTATTTCTTTCCATTCTCACAATGAGCGTTCTGAGCGCCAGCGCCCAGGACGCCACAGTCACCATCCAGGCCAACGAAGGCACTGACAAGATCCACAAAGAGATCTACGGACAGTTTGCCGAGCACCTCGGATCATGTATCTACGGTGGACTGTGGGTAGGTGAAAACTCACCGATCCCCAACACCCAGGGATACCGCACGGATGTGCTCAACGCCCTGAAAGCCCTACAGGTACCGGTGCTCCGCTGGCCAGGCGGCTGCTTCGCCGACGAGTACCACTGGATGGATGGTATCGGTCCGCGTAACCAGCGGCCGTCGATGAAAAACAACAACTGGGGTGGCACCATCGAGGATAACTCCTTCGGTACCCATGAGTTCCTGAACCTCTGTGAACTGCTGGGCTGCGAACCGTATATCAGCGGTAATGTGGGCTCCGGCACCGTAGAGGAACTGGCTAAGTGGGTGGAGTATATGACCTCCGAAGACGGCACGCCGATGGCGAAGCTCCGTCAGCAGAACGGCCGACAGAAACCCTGGAAGGTGAAATACCTCGGTGTGGGCAACGAGAGCTGGGGATGCGGTGGCAACATGCGTCCGGAGTACTATGCCGACCTGTATCGCCGTTATTCCACCTATTGCCGCAACTACGACAGCAACCGTCTGTATAAGATTGCCAGCGGCGCCAGCGACTATGATTACAACTGGACGAAGGTGCTGATGGACAATGTGGGTAACCGCATGAACGGCGTGTCACTGCATTACTATACGGTGACCGGCTGGAGCGGCAGCAAAGGGTCGGCAACGAAGTTCGACAATGAGAACTACTACTGGACCCTCGGCAAGTGCCTCGAGATCGAGGACGTGATCAAGAAACACTGTGCCATCATGGACGAGAAAGACCCAAAGAAACACATCGGACTGCTGGTGGACGAATGGGGTACCTGGTGGGATGAGGAGCCCGGCACGATCCGCGGACATCTCTATCAGCAGAACTCCATGCGCGACGCTATGGTGGCAGCCCTGTCACTCAACGTCTTCCACCGTCATACCGACCGTGTACGCATGGCTAATATCGCACAGGTGGTCAACGTGCTGCAGAGTATGATCCTCACCGACCAGGTAGGCACCGGCCATATGGTGCTCACACCCACCTACCATGTGTTTGAGATGTACAAACCCTTCCAGGAGGCTACCTACCTGCCCACCACCGTGAACTGTGAGCAGCTCACCGTGCGCCGTGACATCAACAAGGAAGTGGTGAAAGGCGATGCCGGCAGCTATCGTACCCTCCCCGCTATCTGTGCATCGAGTGCCCTGAAGGCCGACGGCTCCCTCGTCATCTCCCTCACCAACGTGAGTGTTGACAAGAAAAAAGAGGTGGCTGTGGAGATCAACAAGCTGTTGAACGAGAAAGGCAAAGAGCGTAGTCTTAAGGACGTTACCGCACGCATCCTCTCTTGTAAGAACATCACCGACTACAACGATTTCGAGCACCCCGACCGTGTGAAGGCTGAAGACTTCAAGGACTTCAAACTGAAGAAGAACAAGCTCACCGTGAAGATCCCCGCAAAGAGCATCGTCGTGATGGAAGTGAAGTGATATGTTCTTCATGAACATGTAGGGGTAGGGTTTATCCCTACCCGCATACAACGGGAAGTGAAGTGATATGTTCTTTTCTCTGTTTCGGCAGAGTGTTCATGTTCTTCTCTCTGTTTCGGCAGAGAGAAGTAAAGAAAGAAAACAGAGAGAAGTAATGAAAAGACAATAACCTTATGAATTAACAATAACAATATGAACAACAAGCAATTAATGAACAAGGCAGCCGACAATATCCGTATTCTCGCTGCCTCCATGGTAGAGAAAGCCAAGTCGGGACACCCCGGCGGCGCTATGGGAGGAGCCGATTTCATCAACGTGCTCTTCTCAGAATTCCTTGTTTATGACCCGGAGAACCCCGCATGGCAGGGACGTGACCGTTTCTTCCTGGATCCCGGTCATATGTCACCCATGCTCTACAGTGCACTGTGTCTCCAGGGGAAATTCACCCTCGACGAGGTGGCACAGTTCCGTCAGTGGGACTCCCCCACCCCGGGACATCCTGAGCGTGACCTGAACCGTGGCATCGAGAACACCTCCGGTCCTCTCGGACAGGGCCATACCTTCGCTGCAGGTGCTGCCGTAGCACAGAAATTCCTGCAGGCACGACTGGGCACCGCCCCTCTGCAGCATAAGATCTATGCTTATATCTCCGACGGTGGTGTGGAGGAAGAGATCTCCCAGGGCACCGGTCGTCTGGCAGGTATCCTCGGCCTCGACAACCTGATCATGTTCTATGATTCCAACGACATCCAGCTCTCCACCGAGTGTAAGGTGGTGATGCAGGAAGACACCGAGGCGAAGTACAAGGCATGGGGATGGAACGTGCTGAAGATCAACGGCAACGATCCCGACGAGATACGCGCTGCCCTCACCGAGGCACAGCAGCCTAACGGTCACCCCACCCTCATCATCGGTAAGACGATCATGGGTAAGGGAGCCCTGCGCGCCGACGGCACGAGCTACGAGGCATGTATCAACACCCACGGAGCACCTCTCGGCGGTGATGCTTATGTGAACACCATCAAGGCGCTCGGCGGTAACCCCGACGCTCCTTTCCAGATCTTCCCGGAGGTGGCTGAGCTGTATGCCAACCGTCGTGAAGAACTCAAGAAGATCGTGGCTGCCCGCAAGGCCGAAGAAGCACAGTGGGCTGAGGGACATCCCGCACAGGCCGCCCTCATGAAGGAATGGTTCAGCGGCAAAGCCCCGAAGGTGGACTGGAACGCTGTGGTCCAGAAGGAAGGCAGTGCCACACGTGCCGCCTCCGCTGCCTGCTTAGGTGTGCTGGCTGAGCAAGTGCCCAACATGATCTGCGCCTCTGCCGACCTCTCCAACTCCGACAAGACCGACGGTTTCCTGAAGAAGACCAAGAGTCTGCAGTGCGGTGACTTCGAGGGTGCATTCTTCCAGGCCGGTGTGGCTGAGCTCACCATGGCCTGTATGTGTATCGGTATGTACCTCCACGGTGGTGTCATCCCCGCCTGCGGCACCTTCTTCGTCTTCTCCGACTATATGAAGCCCGCCGTACGTATGGCAGCCCTGATGGAAGTGCCTATCAAGTTCATCTGGACCCACGACGCCTTCCGTGTCGGTGAGGACGGACCGACCCACGAGCCTGTTGAGCAGGAGGCACAGATACGACTGATGGAGAAGTTGAAGAACCACCACGGCCGCGACTCCGTACGTGTGTTCCGTCCGGCAGATGCCGATGAGACCACCGTATGCTGGGCCATGGCTATGGAGAATGTGGAGACACCTACAGCCCTGATCTTCTCCCGTCAGAATATCGCCAAGCTGCCTGCCGGCAATGACTATGAGCAAGCTCGCAAGGGAGCCTATGTGGTGGCCGGCTCCGACGAGGAGTACGACATCATCCTGTTGGCCGACGGTTCAGAGGTATCTACCTTAGTGGCCGGTGCAGAACTGCTGCGTAAGGACGGTATTAAGATCCGCATCGTGAGTGTGCCTTCAGAAGGACTCTTCCGCAACCAGCCGAAAGAGTATCAGGAGAGCATCCTGCCGAAGGGCGCTAAGATCTTCGGTATGACCGCCGGTCTGCCTGTCACCCTCGAGAGCCTGGTAGGTGCCAACGGAAAGGTCTTCGGCATGCCGAGCTTCGGCTTCTCCGCTCCTTACAAGGTGCTCGACGAGAAACTCGGTTACACCGCAGAAAATGTATATAATCAGGTAAAGGCTTTCTTAAACGAGTAATCACCATGGAAGTAAAGACAGTAGGTTTAGCCTCCGATCATGCTGGCTACGCACTCAAGCAGTTTGTCATAAAATTTCTCAATGAAAAAGGCTATCCTTACAAGGACTATGGCACCTTTACGGAGGATTCCTGCGACTATTCCGACTTCGGTCATGCACTGGCCGAAGGCATGGAGAAAGGTGAGGTGTATCCCGGCATTGCCATCTGCGGCAGTGGCCAGGGTATCTCCATGACGCTGAACAAGCATCCGATGATCCGTGCCGGTGTCGCCTGGTGTGAGGAGATCGCCCAGCTAATCCGTCAGCACAACGATGCCAACGTGCTCGTGATGCCCGGTCGTTTCATCAGTGAAGATACCGCACGCCAGATCATGGAAGCTTTCTTCACCGTTCCCTTCGAGGGAGGAAGACACCAGAGAAGAATAGACAAAATCCCCTTGAGGAAAGAGTAGTTCTTCCAACGATAACACTAAAATTATTTGCACCCCAAAAGCCTATTAACTTTTGGGGTGCATTTTTAAGGTGTTATGCATTATTGTGAATATATAACCATTCTCATCGTGAAAGTGTCTGTGTAATTAGTCGGACCGTTTCCGGATTAGAGGGATTCGGAGCGTAAGATGACTCAATGATGAAATCACGGTCAATCAAGACAAATCTAGGAATCTCTGTTATTCCCCATTGTTCCTTTAGGACTATGTCTGTAGAATTAAACTGTGGCAAGGTATTCGGATGACTTTTGAGATAATTCTTCCATGTGTTCATATTCTTATCTATGGATACTTGTATGAAGACCATATCTTCAGAAGAGAAACGAGTGCTCAACTCTTGGAAATAAGGAGCCTCTTTGATGCATGGACCACACCATGTTGCCCAGAAATCCAAGAAGATAACTTTCCCTTTGTACTCCGATAAATAATGAAGAGAACCATCGGGAGCTGTCAGATGGATATCAGCAACGGCCCTTCCCTTCACTATACGCAATGCTTTATCTATACGTATCCTCAGTTCTTGGGAGAAGTCACGCTCATGCAGGTTATTGGTAAATGCTATTGCCTCATCAATTGTCTTACTGTCATTCTGTCTCTGTAGTTGTCGTGCCCAACGAGTGGCTTTACTCAAGGCTTGTAAACGAGGTGAGAAAGCCATGCCACTTACCCATGTCTTCAGTCGATTATTTTCCATCAGATCCAGAAGGACATCCCGAACGACAGCCACATCAAGGTATTTATCATTATTAATATGATTGATCAGTGGGCGTACTTCCTCGGCTAAACTCTCATAGAATGCTGGTATCTTTTCACGAGTCATATCCGTCTTCCTGTATCTACTATAAGTAAGTGCAAGACTGGGATAATTAATATAAGTATTCAGAATATCAGCATCGATACGTGCTCTTTCCATATCATAGAACTCTGGTGATATGTCTGTTAAAACACCCAATTGTTTTCGCCGGTCATCAACCATACTGTCAACAAATGCATGAAACTGCATGAAGTCGTCTCGAAGGTTCCCACCACCATTTAAATAAGATCCTGCCTTGGGGAACAATCTCCCTTTCATGTATATATTCGCCACAGAGCCTTTGCCCATAAATTGTGCACGTAATGGGTTTTGTCCAACACGTATATCCATGTCATCACCAGGTGATAAATATAGAGTGTTACGGTGAAGGTTGAAATATGCAGGCTTATGTAAGGTTATTAAGGTATCAAAACGTCCTTGTTCATCTGTATGAATAATAATATCCCTACTATTGCCTAACATTGAGACTGCATCATCAGGTGATAGTGTGACATCACGAGTTCCCATATTCTGAAGTTGTCCACGCAAACGGACATTATTAACGTCTGTCTGCGCAGCAACCTCTGGAAAAGACATCATTGCTAACAACAACGGAAGAAAAACGAGTTGTCTAATCATATTACCTCACAAAATCGAAGTCAGTAATCTTTCCAAATCCTTTATAAACTTGGATCGAAGGATATATCTTATCAGCATCAAGTTTGCCAGCACTGTTCAACTGTAATACGACGAGTGCTCCCGTACCATCAGTATGTTCCACAGATGCTCCTAATGTCTGGTTATAAGGATGTCCATAATCATCTACCGGCCATGTGGTGTCTACATATCCCTCAATGGCCATTCTCAGATTGGTGATTGTTGCCGATGCATCGTCATAGGTATAGATAAGGGTACTCTGTCCTGACACAAAGTCAAGTTTATACACCTTGTTTCCAACAGCATAGAAAAGGATATTATTATAGATATAACTGGATGACATGGGTGTTCCATCCTTAATGCCTTCTGGAGTAGGAAAAGAATATACAGCATAGAGAGGTCCTCCTTCATCAGAACGGAAATTCCTGTATCGGAAGACATAAACCTTTGAACGGTTATTACTACACAAAGAATATGCATACGCAGAGAATCTTTGTTGAGGAGCTATGCCCGTAACCTGATACTGATAGCCATTGACAATACGGATAATTTTCTCATCTGCAGGTATTTGGTTCGGGTCAGCGGCATTATCAACTGTAGCACGAATAGGCTCTATAAGACCTGCTCTTGTCAGTGAACGTGCCGGACCATACCATGTTAAGAAGTTGTAGTTAAGCATAACAAAACGATGACCTGCTTGATCATAGCCAACCCCTATATGATTAGCATTGGCACAATGAGTGATATAACAGTCTCCAGTAAGGCTAGGATCCTGATAGAATTCACCAAAGCTGGGACTATAGGTACAATTCTTATATACTTTTCCCTTGCTTGAAAACATCAAACCATTATCTCCTGTTGACCACCGTATATCTTTTTTATCTATATCCATATAGTTAGTAGAATAAGACATGGCATCATTATACGAGAAGTAAGGAGAAAGGAATGACGCCTGAGAAAGCCACCCACCCTCATTGTTAACATCAGAATTGCTCGTTATAAGGAAAATTTCAGATATCATCTGTGCCGGATAATTCCAATAATATTGGGCCGTACTCTGAGTGACTTTATTTTTGTATACCATCAGGGCACACGGTTTTCCTGTTAACGACTGTCCCTGGTCCTTTGTATAGGCGTCAAGCGTAAGAAGAGGTTCTGTTCCTCCGTAGTCTACAGACCCAATCTCTGCATGACCGTCTTTCTCATGAAGAACTAACCAGGTAAATGTATAGGGTTGTACTACCTCAACCGTTGTAGGCACGAGTGTCACACCATTTGTACGAGTGTCGGTCACATAGAAATGCAACTTATAGTTGTAGCGGAAGTCATCAGAGGTAGGATCCATCTCTAATACCAACTTTTCATCCGTGCTTAGGGTATCGTTCACGCCTGTGGCCTCGTTTACCATCACCCAAGTGTACTTCAGATATGATTTCTCATTATCAAAGGTAGTTATTTCCGGTTCTATTGTACAAGAGAATGCTTTCTGTGACAGTTTTACGCCATATACCGGCTCCAGTTTTACACTAATGTCTTTGATACTCTCATCATAATCATAATTGCCCTCATCCTCATAACAAGAGGAAAAGATAAAGCATATCATGGGCAGAAAAAATAATAAACGTCTCATCATTTTCTTTCATTTAAGTTAATTAGGATCATAACTGACAAGGCTTCCATCACGTTCTGAGAGAGGTTTCTCATGCTCACCATTATAGGAAGCAAGGGCTTTCTTGATATAATTGTTAACAATATAAGGTTCAGCCAATCCACTTCCATACAAGACATTGGTAAAGATTAGTTCTGTAATTGTATTCTTTGGATATCCGAAAGGCAGGTAGTGACTGGGGGATTGTCCAAAGATAAAGAAGATGAAACGAGCTTTGACAGGACCATAGTTTCCAATATACTGGGAATATTTTCTATTCCAATCACTTTCATTTGTAGCCTCCATAGCTGCCCAATCTGCCATGTCAGAAACAGTAAGCTCGAAAAACTGCCGTTCTTTGGTTCCTGCCACCACATCACTGTTCGGATAATCGATGGAGAATCGGACTTTATACAACTTATCATACTCAGCTGGCAGTTGGCATTCTACAGGAAATGACGTTTGATACTGTCCCGGCTCAAAAATTACCTCTTCAGGGTAAACGACATTAGCAGGTTCATATCCTTCAACAGATTCTTTTTTTATCCTAACTTTTATAGGCTGTTCACTCGTTGTTCCTTCCAACTGCAGACCTATATTTATTGTTCTTGGCATTAATACTAATCCTTGGGTAACATAGGAATCAAAAAAATTCACCTCCGTTGATAATTGCTTGTAGTTGTCGGTATAATGGTTATTACCTGTTGAAAGGACGAAATTGACTCCACGTTCAGCATGGTACATGTCAACTTCCTCCTCCTGACAGGAACTAAATGATAATGCAGATAAAAGCACTATAACATATATTATTTTATTCATAATAATCCTCATTTGATTTAGTTGATATTGCCTAACATTGTCTCATCATCAGGTATGGGGAAACGATAGTTTGCCTCTACCATATTCTGGATAGGACAGTTCAAGAAAGTGGAATAGCCATGGCGCTTGTAGAAGTACCACAATTGTCCCTCAGCATAGAACTCCTTGCGATATTCTTTTTCTATCTCGTTCAGACGATCATTCTCACCCTGAATGGTCACATCACCCAATCCTCTTGCTGTGCGAACCTCTGACAGATAGTCCGAGGCAGCACTGAGATCAGTGGTACATTCTGCCAAGATATAATACATCTCTGACAAACGGATAAGTGGCATGGTATTTTTCAATACTTCAGACTTCAAATTGTTTTGCATATATTTCTGAGTAACAGCCCCATTGGGTGTAATAGAGAAAGCAGCACCCTCACGAAGACGTGAGTCATTCATACCATCTGTTGACGTGTCAAAGATCTGATATAGACGATTGGGGTCAAGTATTACATAATAGCTCCATAAAGCCAGTTCAAAATCGCTCTCAACGATATCCGAGAAAGTTTCACTATCCATATTCAGAGCAAATACCAGTTCTGTAGAACCTAAACGATCTTGGGCATTATCGGTCACCAACTTAAAGAGATTATTACCACTTCCATTCTTACCATTAATTACTTCCTCAGCATAATGAGCAGCCTGGACAGCATCTCCTTTCCACTGATAAACCCTTGCTAACTCTGCCTTCACAGCATATTTGTTCATACGATTAAACCTGTTACTCATGAAATCAGTATCCCCTACACCTGATGCAGGAAACGAGATTCTCATAGGATCATTTGCCAATAATGCCTCAGCTTCCTTCAGGTCTGCGATGATATGTTCTACCAATTCATTGGCCGGCATCAACTTTACTACATCCTTTCCAAAAACTGTTCTATAGGGAACAGAAGGTGAAGAAGGATTATCCTTATAGATGGGACCGAACATTCTCAGAAGGTCAAAATAGAGGAAGGATCTCAATCCCAGCGCCTCTCCCTTTATAATATCACGGTAATTGGATGTTGTGATAACATCGCCATGAGTATCAATATTCACAAGCAGATTGTTTAGGTTCGCTATCAGATTATAGATATTCTTCCAGAAAGAGTCAGTATATGACTGTGTCTTCGTAGAAGGATAAGTATACCACACATCTTCACTATAATTAGCATTTTTGTTTTGTGGGTTAAAATAGCGTTGAGCCAGCTGATCCATAAAACCATAAGTCATCTCCCGTCCATACAGTGTCTGTGATGCCATTTGAATATAGATGCCGGTGAGTACCTCCTTAAAGCCTTGTTCTGTACTGAATAGTTCCGACTCGTCAATATTCGTCTTCGGCTCTACGTCAAGCCAATTTTCACAACTGACGAATATCGTACAGAGAAACAGTGATGCAAAAATAGTCAACAATAACTGTTTTCCCTGTTTGACTCTTGATATAATGTGTCTTCTATACATATAGTCTCCTTTCTTGATTAAAATGTTAAGTTAAGCATCATGGAAATCTGTCTCGACATAGGATATTGGATACCACGCTCCTGCTTGATCGTCGACCAATGGAAAAGATCCTCGAAATACAGTCCTAATGTAGCAGCACTCAATCCGAGTTTGCTTATGAATTGTTCTCTTCTCTTCTCAAATCGATATTGCATACTGATCGTGTTCAAGACTAACTCATTTTTGTCCATCACAAAACGGGAGGTTGCCTTCGTCTGAGAACCATTTACTGCCTGAGTTACAGCCTTATAGCGAACGATATCTCCAGGGGTAAGCCATCGATCTGTATATGCACGGATATCTACATTATACGACAGGTTGGCATTTTCAATCTTATCTACCAAAGTCCTATTATAGAACTGACCACCAAACTGATAACGGGCAGCCACATTTAGCGATAGACCTCTCCAATTGAAATTAAGACCGAGAGTTCCCATCAGGTCAGGCTCTGTGTCTCCCACAGGAACCATGTCTGCGGCATTCCACTCACTGGTACGCTGTCCATCTTGGGTAAGTAAAATCTCCCTACCCGTGATCGGATCTATTCCTAAAGAACGTACTGCCCAGATCATACTTTGTGAATATCCTTCCACGTATCGTGGAATAGGCCGTGACAGTTTGTTGGGGTTAGAAGCATCATCAGATAATTGCTGCTCATTTCGGATACGGAGTGCATTAGATATCTTCTTAATTTCGTTTTTATTATGACTACCATTAGCCACGATACTGAAGTTGAACTGTTTTGCCACATTGTTATAAGGCATCAGCCGGACAGTAAACTCATAGCCCTGATTAGCTATATTACCAAGGTTTTCCTTTACGCTGTCAAAACCAACAGAAGGAGCCAGAGAGTAATCTAAAACAGTATTGTTCGTCTGTCGGTTGTAATACTCCAACCGCCCACTCAGTACACGATGGAAGAGATTAAAGTCTAATCCCACATTTAAGGCATTGGTCTTCTGCCACTTCAAATCGGGGTTACCCATTCCATAAAGCAATGCTCCGACCACATCTGAACTCTGGTAAATACGCATGGTAGAGGCATAGGAATACATCTGTAGAGCCTGATAGGCAGAGAAGCCCTGAGTTCCCGTAACACCGTAAGTTACACGAAGAACTAATTCATCAAAGAGTTTCCATTTCTTAATAAACTTCTCTTTGTCCATATTCCATCGTAATCCTGTTGACCAGAAGGGTGCATATCGGTTATTACGTCCAAATTGTGATGACGCATCGAAACGCACGTTGGCATCAACAGCATAACGTTGATCATAGGTATAACTCAAGGTCGCAACCCCTCCGAACGCTCTTGTCTTGTTCTCATTACCTGAGACATTCTGAGTCTTGGCTCCCAAATATACCTCATCCATATTCATATTGGGAAATCCCGTTACATAAACACCGGCATTATGATAGGTGCTCTCCGACACACTATAACGGGCGAAAGTGGAAAGTACATGACGATTATTCCATACCTTATTATAATTAGCCGTGAAAGCCAACTCATAACTGTTCGTGTCTGAATGACTCCAATTATAAGATCCTCTTTGGTTTAAATCGCTGACAGTAAGGAAATCTGTATGATTAGCCGGTTTAAAAATATCCAAGTCGGAATTTCCTTTTGTGAGATTGAAGTCAACAGAGAGTCTCAGATTCTCCATAGGTAGATACTCAGCCCTAAAAGCGTTACGAACAACGAATTCTTTGTTTCTGTCAACACTATTAAACTGAGCATTATACATAGGATTTCCTACTGTCATACCAGCACTGCTAGCATAGTTATCAGAGATAATCTGACGTTCCAGATATTGCTGAATCTGTCCGTTAGCATCATAGATACGATAGTATGGATTGAGTTGCGCATAGGCACTGAATGTGCCATATGGAGAAGTACGATCAGAGATAGTATAATCCACATATACGATATTACTGATAAGTAATCCTTTGTTACGATAACGGATGTCGAGACTGGCATTCCTTCCATAAATACCAGTTTCTTTCATGATACCAGGAGCCTGATTGACACCACCATATAACTTATATCTGAGCGTCTCATTACCACCCTCAAGGTTTACTCCATGACGATGGACAAAGACCGTATGAAGAGGACGAGACAACCAATAGGTATTTACACCACGCTCTGTCTCTAACAATTTCCATCGATAGGCATTTAAACGGTTCACAATATTCTGGTCGCTGCCTATTGGATCATAATATCCTGCACGTCTTTCCAACTCCAGCTTCTGTGTGGCATTCAGCAGATGATAATCCGTAAGGTCAGGATATTCAACTTTGTAGTTTCCGTTATACGACACTCGCAAACGGCCTGTCGCTGGCGCCTTTGTCTCTACGATCACTACTCCGTTGGATGCTTGCGATCCGTAAATGGCCATGGCAGCAGCATCTTTGAGCAACGTGATACTCTCCACCTGAGCTGGATCAAGGTCTATAATCTTTGAAACACCTACATCAATAATACCATCCAAGACAAACAAGGGTTGATTCGGTCGAGTATCGATATCACCACGCATAATAACGGTTTCTTCTGTTGAATAGTCTCCCATACTCGACTGTCCTCGCATGTTGAAATCAGGAACCGAGTTGGGATTAGCACCAGACATGATGTTGTCACCCATCCTGAATCCGGGATCTAACATCTGAATGGCATTCAGAATATTACCAGAGGTAAGTTTACGGATTTCATCTCCCTCCATCTTATTGGCAGAACCGGTAAATCCCTCTTTCTTACGTTGGAACATACCTGTTACCACCACATCTTCAAGTTGAATACCTGAGCGCAACATTACATGCTGTGTTACATCTGATGTACCACTTTTAACCGTCACATACTGGGTATCCATACCCACATAGGAAAACTTCAACGTTGTTCTCTCCGTGGAGATTTTCAGTGAATAGGCACCATTTCCATCGGTCACTGTACCAACATGTGTATCACTGACGCTAACAGGTACACCCATAAGAGGCTGACCGGAGTCATCGCGCACAATACCTTTTACAGTACGTTCCTTACCACTTTTCTGCAACTTTGACAGAGACACAACATTGTCATTGATTTCATAAGTACAACCGATAAGTTCTGACAGTTGGTCAATAACCTGTTCGGCCGTTTTCTGCTTGGCGGATATGGTCACCAATGGCCATGATGCCGCCAACTCCGTAGAGTAGACAAAACTCAATTCTGTTTGTTTCTGAATAGCATTTAATACTATTACAGCAGAAACAGATTTGAAGTCTACGCTCACCTTCTTGTCCTTGGGTGCAGCACTTGTCACAGAAGAGTATAGCAACAAGACAATGAGCCACATCGAAAGACGAAGAATTCTTGCATGAGATTCTTGTTGTTTCATGTTTTATTTATTGATTAATAATAATAGTTTGATTTACAATCATAAAGTTCACATCTAACGCGGACTCTAATCCCTTGAGGGTAGATTGGATATCATTGTAACGACTGAAACATCCGTCTATCGACTTTTGACGGATATCGTCATCTAAGAATTTCACCTGATAGCCATACCAACGGGCTAATACTGTCATCACACGCTCAAGAGGCCATGCCTGAAAAGAAAACTTACCTTCATTCCATGCCACATATGGAGCTATATCGGTAGACGTTAACAAGAGTTGAGTATTAACAACTGTCAATTCCTGACCAGGCTGCATCATCATCTCTCTGCCATTAGAGGAAAAACTCACGGAGCCGTTGACGAGGACAACACTGACCGCATCATCATCTTTACGGGTATTCACATTAAACTCTGTGCCATAGACCTTTACATCCCCCTTAGGAGTATGGACTATAAAATGTCTACTCTTGTCTTTTGCCACCATGAAATACGCCTCACCCTCGAGTATTACGTCACGGCGGTCACCGAACTTCTCGGGGTAAATCAAACGGCTATTATAATTTAGGTGTACTAATGTACCATCTTCAAGGGTCACCCAAAACTCTTTATCTTTGTAGGTCGTGATGCGTTTAGCCTCAGCCAATTGTTTCGCAAAGTCATTATCAACATGGTATAGTATCATCTCCTCTTTAGTGATAGGCATCGTATGACCATTATTGATACTTACCACATCTGCAGCATTATGGCCACTCTCCGTACTCTGCCTCATGGCAAACTTGACATTCTCACTGATTTCGGGAGGCGTAACACGGGTATAATCACGATGATACCAGAACGCACCTCCGGCTATCAGTAACAAGACAACAGCGGCAATACGTAATAAGGTGGAATGACCGTGGAAAATACGGAATCGGGAATAGGGTTGTTTGCTCTGATTGATAGGAATAACTTTTTCCTCATCATTATCATTGAGAGAATGTGTCTTAAATGACAATTGGAACTTTTCCAGAAATAGATTCCACGCATTTTGCTCGTCAATACTTTCACGAAGCCGATAGCGTTGTATCAAGTCATTAGAGTCAGCAATCTCTTCTCTTATCCTTTTGAGATCCTTTTCTTTCATTATTTCTTCTGTTTGTTGCAAAGACAACAACGAACAGAAAAAGAACTACATAGAAAGAAAAAAATCAAATGAACAGAAAATTCATCAAAAGAAGCCACTGTTTATCAGTCAGTTTGTTTCGCAGGGTATGCATAGCTCTCTGTCGTTGCACTTTTACTGTAAATACACTGATACCCAGCGCCTCCGCAATCTCCTTATTTTTCTTCCCTTCCATAACAGACATGAAAATCTCACGCTGTCGGGGAGGAAGACAGTCGATGGCTTCAAATAGTTGACGGTAGATATCCTCACGTACGTAAACCTCATCATTATCCATGTCATAATCAGTCTCTGACATCGCATTGAAATGCCGCAACTCTACCTTACGGTGTTTCATGTAATTAAGGGCTCGGTTGCGGACACCTGTATACAGATATACGTGCATGGTGTTCATATTGACAAAGGTGGTTTTCTTCTCGACTATACTGAAGAAAATATCCTGAACGATATCCTCCGCAATAGTCATTTCCTCGACATAGTTGAGTGCATACAGAGACAATGCTTTATAATAACGTTTATAAAGCATACGGAAAGTATCCTCATCCCATGGCATTCTCTCCTCTTGTGTCAGATAAAAAAGACTATCTGTCTCCATTTCGTTGCAAAAGTAAAAGAAAAAAATGACAAACAAGCGTTTTTACCAAATAAGTTGAATAATATATATGAAGATATGCTCTAATGAAAAGCGCCCGCCATGCAGCGAGCGCCTTTTATTTGGACAAATTGGACATTTGGACATTTGGACAAATAGGGATTTTAAAGTGTGGAAAAAACTCATGTCCTGCAGCTGAAACAGATATTACTTCAGCTCTCCTGCCTGTGGTGTGACGGCGAAGAGGATTTCGCGTGTCAGCGTGCTCACACGGTCGTCGTCGGTGGCAAACACTCGGATGGTGTAGAAGCCATTGGTGCGCGGCGCCTTGATGAGGTATTTCCCGTTGCCCTGGTCCTTACAGGTCATCCCACCGTTGTCCATGATCACAAACATCGGGTTCTTGTTGTACCCGGCGAAATAACGTTTCATATCCACGGTGATCTCCTCACCGCCCTTCAGATAACCATGAGGGTGCGTCATCCAGTCGAGATAGTCCTCCAGACTGGTGAAGCCGTCACCATCCGCATCGGCATTGGCATCAGAGAAATCACCGGCAGCCGACTGTGGGTTGCTGCCCTTCAAGGCCTCCCACCAGTTGGGCAGTCCGTCACCGTCGGTATCGAAGCCCTGTGGACGATGAGCCTCCCTGACAGGGTTCGCCGCATCACCGCCGCAGTCTTTCTCATCATCGATGAGTCCCTTCAGTCCGCTGTTGCTACCCACGGCCGAATAGGTGCCGTCGAGGGTCTCCTGGATGATTCGCTGGTCGTGGATATCGAGCGCCGGCATGTTACAGCCTACATCCGACATGACATTCTTCCAGGTCTCACGCGCTGTCTCTATCTTTGCCAATGAGGGGAAGAAAGGACGATCGACGAGCGGTTGCCAGTCAACCTTCTGCAGCCTGCGGGGACGCTGTCCGCGCACCTGCTGTGAGGCAGGGGCCTTGTCGGGGTTGTCACCATATACCTCCCAGTTGATCACCCTTCCCGAGGGCACATAATAACGGTAGGTGTCGCCCTCCTTGTCATCCACCTGCTTGCCCGACGAGTATTCCTCGCGGACGTTTCCGCTGACGTAGGCCGACTGTGTGCCTTTGCCCGTTCCCTCGAGATCGAGGCTGAACAGGAACTTATTATGGGTGGCAGGACCTTCCTTATAGTAGTTGTTCACGAAGTTAACCTCATGGGCACCACCGTCACAGGCACGTCCACCCCAGTTGTAACACACATTATTAAAGAGGTCGAGGCGGCCCGCATAGTAGCCGGCACCGTCCAGGGCACCGCTCATACTCCAGTTTCTTCCTTCATTATGCGCCAGCAGGTTATGGTGATAGGAGCTGATATCACCGCCGATCGTGGCGGCATAACCATGGCGTGTGCCCGGAGGGTAGTTCTTATGACCGGCCACATTCAATGCCTCGGCGATGATATTATGCTGGAAGGATATCGTCTTCGCCCCACGGCTGCTGAAGCCCTCATCGATGCTCCAGGCAATACTGTAGTGGTCGATGATGGTGTTCTCACCACCAGCGCTGCCCATACCGTCGGACGTGCGGCCACCACCTAAGCGATGACGGATATAACGGCAGATGGCATCATGACCGACACCGAAGGAGGCTCCTCGCAAGAGGATTCCCTCGCCGGGCGCTGTCTGGCCTGCCAGCGTGACATACTCCCGCAGGCCTAATCCGCGTTTCAGATAGATCGTGCCGCCGACATCGAAGACGATCGTGCGCGGACCCTGGAGGTTCTCCAAACCATAGCGGAGAGAACCGGGCTGGTTGTCGTCGTTGAGGTTGGTCACATGATAGACCGTTCCTCCCCTACCGCCGATAGCATATTTACCATAGCCCTCGGCCGTGGGGAATGCAAGATGACGGGGACGGAAGCACCAGGTCTCTCCCTGGGTGACCTTACCCTGCGCATCCTCCTCATCCACACGCCAGTAGTAGGCCTGCTTACTGTTCAGTTGGTCCATCCAATAGTAGTTGTCGTTGACCACCTGCACCTGGTGGAGGTTGTCACGGTCGGTGCCCGCAAAGACATGATGCTTCACGGCATTCTGGGCGGCATCCCACTTCAGGAGCATCTTGCCGTTGTCGGCATTCGCATGGAGGTCGAGATCGGCAGGAATGGGGTTCTGCGCCCTCAGCTTGGGATTGCTCTCATCCAGCACGAGGGCGTTGATGCAGATATTTGATGAGAAGATGCCCTGACGGGCAGTCTGTGACTGCGGACGGTAAACAATCACGACATCCTTGCCTTTCTTTGCCTGGAAGGTGATATACGACTGTCCGGCATCCGTAGCCCGCAAAGCCTTTGAGGTTTGTTTTACATTCTCTAACCTCTTGACACCATCGACAAAGACATCGATGGCGGGTGCCTCACCCTCACTGACACTGTTGTGATAGGCCAGGAGCGTGTGATCGCCTGCACTCAGTCCGCTGATGGTCAGGATAATACCCTGATGGCTGCCTAAGGCGTCGCCCACCAGCTTGTCATGGCGCTGCACACCGTCTTTCCACCATACGCAGGCTATCCGTCCGTCAGACTCCGGCTGTACGGTAAAAGTGATATTCTTGTCACGGTCAACCACCTTGGTCTCTTTCTGTCCCTGGCGGATGGCCCACGGCATAAAACCGTTGGCTGTCACCTGCTTAGGTGCCCTGCCTTCTAAATTGAAATCCACCCGCTGAGCAAACAATGGCGTCAGGGAGAAGCACATCACTGAAAACAATAAAAACCTTCTCATAATTCAACGATTTAATTGATTTTTCTTTACATAGGACGTTTGTATGGTGATTTGTACCCATAGGGATGCCATCGCTCGTTTTATAAATGAAATTTTCTTATTTTTCTTCTGGGTGAAGCCTTTATTTAGTAAATGAGTTGACAAGTTGACAAGTAAACAAGTTGATAGCCTGTGTACCTGTAGGGGTAGGGTTTATCCCTACCCGGTAAGCGGGCAGACATGAAGTCTGCCCCTACCGGTTGACAGAAATTGACGAACATCCTCTGTGTTCTCTGTCTTCTCAGAGTCCTCAGTGCACTCCCCCTTACCTTACAAAAAAAGCCCGACTGTAGAGCCGGGCTATATATATAATAAGGTATGACGAATCGTTTAGAAGAAGAGGTAACGGTTGTCTTTCACGTTAGCCTTCACGAAGAGCTCCTGCATGAAGTTGCCAGCATACTGCAAGGCCTTCTGCTTGAGAGACATCTCGTAAACACCCTCCTTGTACTCCTGAGTACGCGGACTCTTGCTCTTCACCTGGAAGAGATAGACACCGGCATTACCCTTGACAGGGTTAGCAGAGAACTTACCCTGAGCGGTAGCTGCCACAGCGCCACTCAAAGCAGGCTCGCTGGCACCTGTCTCAGAGATGAAGACAGGAGCTGTGAAGGTGATCTGATTAACATCAGAAACCTTACCACCTTTCTTCTGTGCCTCGGCAACACTTTTCACGCCCTTGATCTTCTCAAGGATCTGAGCAGCCTTCTTATCCTTCAGCACCTCAGACTTCAGATACTGAGCCACCTGAGGATTGTTCTTAGCCATATAACCCTTAGGATTGATATTGGTAAGAGCAACCACGAGGAGATGATCGTTGTTACCGCACTCATAGAGTGGAGATACAGCGCCCTTCTTGGCATCAAACAACCACTTCATAGCCTCACGGGTGGCGCGTACGCCGGCGATGGTATGCTCAGCGTTGTTCACACCCTGACGCTCCTGCACCTTATAACCGTACTTAGCGGCATTCTTCTCCATGGCCTCGATGGTCTGGTTCTCACTGACAAACTGAGAGAACTTATTGAAGGCTGCGGAATAAGTGTCCTTAGAGAAGTCGATACCCTTCTTGATGACAGCGGCGGTATATTTGTCGGTGAAGGCCTTACGGTCGAGCACCTGCACGATCATGTTGCTGCTGGTCATCTCGAGGTTGGTGATGGCGTTCACGGCAGCGGTATTCAGTGTGCGGATATACTCACGAGTGTCCTTATCCATAGAAGGAGCGGTCTGATACTGAGCGCTGGTCAACCAGTTCTTCTCACCGGTCTGGCCGTATTTCTTAGCGATAGCCTCGAAGTCAGCACCTCCCTTGAGGGCGGTATATACACTGTCGGCAACACGGCGGGCCTCAAGCACGTCTGAGCCACCGATCTGGATAGCGCGGAACTGGATAGAGTCTGCCAATGACTGCTTAGCCATCAGTTTGATGACATTGATGGTATTGTCGTCCTTGTTCTCTACAGGAGCACATACGCTGCCCACTGCCATGCTGTCGAGCTTAGCTGCGATATCTGTGGGGAATGCTGCCTTGGTCTGTGGGATACCTAAATAAGGTACGTAAGACATGCTCTTACGGATCACCTCACTGGGATCTGTTGCTGCAGCCAACTGTGAAGAGAGGTCGGCGATAGTCTTGTTGAGGGCCACACGGTCTTCGGGAGAAGCAACCACCTGTACATCGACATACTTGATGTCGCGTGTCTCCACGATCTGCTTGAACTGCTGCTTCAGCTCATCATACTTAGCGCTCAGGTCACCATCGGTAACAGCCACCTTATTGTCGTTGATGTCGGCATAAGGGAAGGAAACCAACTGGATATTGCTCTCGATATTATCGTTCTCATAAGCCTTCTTTGCAGAGACAGGGTTAGAGAGCAGACAGCTACCGAGCAGGTTCTGATATTTCTGTACGAGGGTCTGCTGACGGAGGTTCTTCTCCACGAAGGTCCAGAAGTTATACAGGCTCTGATACTGCTCGAGCATCTGTGGGTTGGTATTCTTCACGTTCTTATACTCAGCAAGGAACTTCTGCAGCATGTTGGAGTCGAAACGACCGGTCTGCTGGTTGACGAACGGAGTCTGCGTGAGCATCGGGTTTGTACCCTGCTGAAGGATATTCTTCATCTCCTCATCGGTAACGGTAAGGCCAAGCTTCTTGGTCTCGTCCTCGATGATAAGGGTCTGTACATACTGATTCCAAACCATATCCTTCACCTGGTTCAGCTCCTCGTCGGTGAGGCTCTCACGACCCTGGGTCATCTTCACCACATCCTGATACTCATCAAGGAGTTTCTGGAATTCTTGTACATCAATTTTCTTACCTAAAACTTCACCGATCCGCTGGCGCTCCTGGTTACGGGTTGACTCACAAGAGCGGAAGAGCTCCTCGGCAATAAATGCGAACAGGGCCAGTCCGATGACTATCACGAGCACCGGCCCCCAGCTTCTGATTTTTCCTATTGCTGCCATTTGAAATTATTAATTTTGAATATTATTATTTCTTTTTCTCAACACCGAGTGACGGAGTGGATGAGGGTTGTTTTTATGACCTCTGAGTCTCTGTTTCTCAGTGTTTCTAACGCTATCTTCTGCCTTCCTCCTTACGAGGCGGCAATTCAGCGTGCAAAATTACAAAAAAGAAAGTAATTATCGGCAAAAAAAACGTAAAAAGTTTCGTTATTTCGTCACATAAAGACGTACCAGCTCAATTTTCGTCATGGTATTCTTGATAATACGGAACTCAAAGCGTCCGATTTTCACTACCTCGTTGAGTTTCGGGAAACTCTGGTACTCATGGAGGATCAGGCCGCCCAGTGTCATATACTCATCACTTTCAGGGAGGTCGAGGTCGAAGAGCTCGTTCACCTTGTCGATCTCCAGACGGGCAGAGAGGAGATATTCCGTATCGGAGATTTTCTTCGCCACGTAGTTGGTGTTGTCGTGCTCATCCTCGATATCGCCAAGAATCTCCTCCACGATATCCTCCAGGGAGACGATGCCACTGGTGCCTCCGAACTCATCGACCACCACGGCCAGTGATTTCTTCTGCTGGAGGAGTGTGTGCATGAGTTTGCGTACCATCATCGTCTCCGGCACATAAGGCATGGTCTGGATATGATCCATCCATTGCTGGTGTTTGCGGAACATCTCACTCGAGTGGATATATCCGATGATATGGTCGATATCCTCGTGATAGACAATCAGTTTGGAGTGGCCACTCTCCACGAAGCCAGCCATCAGTTCTTCGATGCCGCAGGTGTCTTCCACCGCACAGATCTCCGTACGGGGGATCATACAGTCGCGCACCTTCGTATCGGAGAAATCGAGGGCATTCTGGAAAATCTTCACCTCATCCTCGATATCCTCATCGTTTTTGGCATTCTCGATGGATGACTGCACGAGATAGTCGAGATCGACCTTCGAGAACTCCTCGTCCTCATCTTCTTTCTTCACCTTCACCCCCACAAGACGCAGCAAGCCGCGTGACAGCAGGGTGGCAAAACGGGAGATGGGCCACAGGAGGATATAACAGAGGAAGGCGGGGAAGGCAAAGATGGTGAGCAGTCGGTTGGGATTGCTCTTGAAAAGAGTCTTGGGGAGGAACTCTCCGGTGAACAAGACGATGAGTGTTGACAGGATCGTGTCGGCAGGCACGGTGAAGGCGGCGTCCATGCCCCGGAAGATCGTCTTGTCAAAAAAGGTGGCGATGAGGATGCCATAGACCACCAGTGCGATATTGTTTCCCACCAGCATCGTACTGACGAAGTTGTTCGGATGATGGTAAAAGACGTCGAGGGGCTTGGCTGCCTGTCCGATCTTCTCCATGTCCATCTCCGCCTTCATGCGGTTGCTGGACACGAAGGCGATCTCCATTCCGGAGAAGAATGCAGAGAAGATCATCGTGATGATGATTCCTATGATCAGTGGCATATCTACTTCGCCCATCCTATCTGTGATTTATGGTTTTGTGGTTTTACGTTTTGAAGTGGTGGGATAACGCTTCATCGACTTCACACTGTCGGGAGCCGATAAGATACTGTCACCGGCATTACTGCCGAAGCCATCCTTCCCTCGGACGAACGAGCCCTTGGAGTTGCTCACCGTGTAATGATTCATTTGCTCATCACTGCGGAAATAGGTGCCTTGCATCTCACGCTCGGGGGTGACCACACGGGAGAACTTATAACTGTACATCTCGTGTTTCACCTGATCCCAGAAGAGTTCTTCACTGTTGAAACGCAGTCCGTCAACGGTCCGCACACGTACTCGTCCAAAGAGCTTCCACAGTTTCTCTGTGTCGTAATAATAGGCGGTATCGGCCTGTATGTACGCCTCCACATGGAATTTCTCATCAAATTGCTCGAGGAAGAGTCCTTTCTCAAAACTCCAGCGGGAAGGGTTCTTCACCTTGTTTACCTCCCAACACTCTGTCACAATGCGGTATTTGAGCATACCGGAGTCGGAGATCAGCGTGTTGACGCCCCATGATGTCATCACCGCCACCGAGTCACGATCATAGATAGCGGGGGCGATATGTTCTTTCTCTTCTGAGCAGGCACCCAGAAGAATGAAGAAAGCCAACAGGGGAAACAGGGTTCGGGGTCTCATGATTCTTCGTTTATTCCACCTTCCACTTAGCGAACCAGCGTTCGTTGAAGGTCATACCGATATTGATGCGGAAGGTATTCTCGGTGATCATGCCCTTGCCGGAGGTATGCACCCACTGACCGGAGATATTCAACAGCGAACGGTTGTTATAGCCGTTCATGATGGGGATACCGAAGCCGAGACTTGCGGAGATCTCCTTGGGACCATCACTGCCGTTGATCGACTGATAAGGGGTGGTGTATGACACACCGGCACGGTAACGGATACGGCTGAGCAGTTTGCGGTACATCGCTCCCTTGCAGTATTCACCGCCAAGGGTGAATTTCTGACGGTCCTTGAAATAGTTGGTGTTCAACGAATAGTCGGGAACATCATTCTTCACCTGGTAATCGGGGAAGCCTACACTACCCCACTGCTGCAGTGTGTAGTCAACGCCTATCTTCAACTGATTATTGTGATTCCACATCAGTCCGCCGCCGATCATATTCGGCAGTTTTACACCGTCCTTCACCACATAACTGGTGGTATCCGTCACGGAGGTGGTGGAGTTGTAGCTCACCACCTGGCATTCAGGATCAGCCTTCAGTGAATGACCAGGAGAGAATGTAGCGCCGATGGTCACACGGTCTTTCTTTCCCAAGGGCAGAGTATATTGAATACCGGCATCCACCTTATAATTATTTACCGAGAGGTTGTAATATTTATACAAGGTGTTGACATACGAATCACTGTAGGTATTGGCTATCGACTTGTTGTATTTTCCCCACAGATAAGAGATGTTGGCACCTATGGAAAGATTCTTGAAAGGCTCCCAGCCAGCGCCCAGATATACCTGATGCAAACCGCCGCTACCCGTATAGGTATTGGTATAATACACGGTATTGCTCTTGTCGATAAAGTCGCTGTTGGAAAAAGAGTAGCCTACATTCGTGAAGGGGAGGATACCGAAACTGACACCGACATGCTTGAAAGCACGGAAACCGGCCACCGCATACTCGAAGTCGGCATTCTTCGCATTCTTACGTATGCCATTCTCATTGAAATTGGTGATCTGCCCGCTCAGTCCCATATCGAAGATAAAGGTCAGGGAGTCGATAGAGGAATAGCTCGCAGGGTTGAGGAAGTTCACCTGATTGCCTTCGTGGAAACCAAGTCCTAAGCCGTTCATACCACGGTTGAAACCGCTGGCTTGCTCACTGAGGATTCCCAGTCCGTATTGGGAATAGGGAGAGTTGGTCCCGCTCTGGGCGTTAACGGTCAAGACAGCAACCATCATCAGGATGGTGAGAGATATTTTCTTCATTATAATAGAATATTCAATTAATATTGATCCTTTCGAACAATTACAGCTTGCAAAAGTATTGAAAAAAACTGAAACTACCAAAGTGAATATCATTTTAAATCATTATTTGGATTTTTTTAAACTATAAAAGCAAAGATAATAATAAAAAACATTACCTTTGTATCGTGAAAAAGTATTTTTGGATTATGATCCTCCTGTTGGGAGGATGGCACATCGGATTATCTGCGCAGCAAACGGAGGGCAACAGTGTTTCTCCTGAGGTGAACAAACCACATCCCATGGACTCCGTGGATATCAGTCTGCTCACCTGTTCGCCTCACCAGGAGGTATATAGCCTCTACGGACATACCGCCATCCGCGTTAACGACCGGCGGACAGGGCGTGACATCGCCGTCAACTACGGGATGTTCTCCTTTGCCAAGCCATTTTTTGTCTTACGGTTTGTCTTCGGACTCACCGACTACGAGATGGGCATTGAGGGATTTGAAGATTTCTGTCGTATCTATGCCTATTACGGTAGTAGTGTGACCGAACAGATGCTTGACCTGCTGCCTGAAGAAAAGATCAGGATCCTGCAGGCCCTGGAAGAGAACTACCGACCGGAAAACAGGGTTTACCGATATAATTATTTCTACGATAACTGCACGACACGTGCCAGGGATATGATTGCCGACCATCTGAATGGGAAGGTACGTTATCGTGAGGAAGAGGAGTATCCCACCTTCCGTGAACTGATCCACGAGTGGAACGAGGAACATCCCTGGGCTCGCTTCGGCAATGACATGCTCTTAGGTATCATGGCCGACCAGTCCACGACTATCGGTGAGCAGCAGTTTATCCCGGCCAATACGATGCGGGATTTCGACCAGGCGTATATCGTTGACGAGCAGAGTGAGAAACGACCGTTAGT
>JAEEZP010000116.1 GCA_016291915.1 Prevotella sp.
AACAGTTCAGAAATCAGCAGTGACAATATTTCGGATTTCGGTAAAAATGATATTGATGACAGCAACATTCTGGTTAACTATGAGTTCCGTCTCCGTACCAAGATTCTGAAGCCGGAAGGTGTCGGTCATGCCAATATCGATATCATTTATTTTTATTCCGACAACAATAAGGTTTTCGACGAATTGTCTGACCTGAAGGTGAGGGTTTTCTCTAAGAACGCAAAGGGAAAGGTGGAGCGCCAGAATGTCAACACCGCCTCTTTTGTCAAGGAGCGCGTGGATGACAACTATATGGTCGTGCACGTAGTCGTACCTGATGTCCAGGCTGGTAGCATCATCGAATACCAATATAATATCACAAGCCCGCGTCCCACGTTCCTCTATGACTGGGTGTTCCAGGAGTGTATCCCTACGGTGCGTTCCAAATTCGATATAGAGATTCCCGCCTTTCTGCAATTCAACATGAATGTTCCAATTAACCAACTCATTAAGTCTGGCGTAGAGGCCGGTCACCTGGCTTACGATACCAACAGACCGGATTTGAAAAAGGGGAAGTCTTGTCCCACCAACCATTACACTGTTGTTGGCGATTACATCCTTCCTTTGGGGCAGGCTCCAGAGGAAATAGCTCCCTTTACCGGCAAGATTAACATGCAGGGTGTCACTCTGCCGGCCTATCTGCCGAAAGGAAGCACACATCTGAAGATTATGTAACAATTGAGATAATGAGAGATTGAGATAATGAGAAATTGAATTATAATAAATGAAAAAGATACTAACTTTGTTTTTTGCAGTGGCTGTCACGGTTGGCAGCCAGGCAGCAAAGCCTCAGACATCATTACAGGTGTTCGGTACTCGCAAGCAGACCGTCACGGGTTTCGGTGGTGCCTGTTGCGATGGTGCCATGAAACCGTTCGGTGAAGACAATGCCTGTGTAAGTAGGCTTTTCGGCCCGAGGTCGAAAATCGGGCTGAACATATTACGCATGGAAATCTCTCCAAGCTTCACAGGCGACAATTGGGGCGACTACGACTGGGATGGCTCTCTGCCTTCGGCCAAGACTGTCAAGAATCGTGGCGGAATCGTCTTTGGTACCCCTTGGTCGCCTCCCGGTGAATATAAGACCAATGGTACTGCCCAGGGCGGCAATTCTGACGACCAAGGTAATCAGCGCGGTAAACTGCGTGAAGATTGCTACGACAAGTTCTTCCCATGGCTGAACACATACCTGAAGTGGATGAAGGACCACGGCGTGGCTGTGGATGCCGTATCTATCCAGAACGAGCCTGACTGGTGGGTCAATTATTCCGGCTGCCTCTATGACCCTCAGGATTTGGTAACCCTTGTCAAGAATTATGCCTACATGCTCGATCGCGAGACCTTTCCCGGCGTAAAGCTTATCAGTGGCGAGCCGTTGGGCTTCACTCAGAACTATACTGACCCACTGATGCAAGATCCTGAGTGCCGCAAGCAGATTGACATTGTGGCAGGACACCTCTATGGCCACCTGCCCCTACAATACATGAAGCCGGCTGGTGTCCTTCCCCTCAAGTACGGCAAGGAACTGTGGATGACAGAGCACTCGGTGACCGACAATACTGGTGCACTGCCCACATGGACCGATAACTTGATTTTTGCAGAGGAACTCAATGAGTGTATGTTGGCAGGCTGTACGGGTTACATCTACTGGTATCTGCGGGCCCACTGGGCTTTCTGTGGTACCGGCGAGTCCAAATATGGTGCAGCCAATAAGAAGGACGAACTGCTGCCCCGTGCTTTTGTGATGTCACACTTCTCGAAGAATGTCACTGGTTCCACCCGTTTAGAGACCTCTAAGGACGTTGACGCTGGACGAGAGAAGGAGGAAATTTTGCAAAGTGAACAGTTCTCGGCATACATCAAGGGAGACTCGATCATCGTCATGGCTATCAATGCAAGAGAAGATACTCGTGACGTGAAAATAACCCTGCCTCACAATGTGAAGAGTGGTACACTGTGGTTATCTACAGGCAACGAGAGCGAGAATCTTTGTCAGAAGTCAGATCTTGACATTGCTGAATCCACCAACTTTTACCTTTACGAGATGCCTGCCCAAAGCCTGAGCACCCTTATCTTCATGATTGATAAAGGCAGTACAGCCATCGAGGAGGTGAAACAATCAGCCGCCGACGGTCCCAAGACATATTATGACCTGCATGGCCGTCGTCTGGATGTCCCCAAAGGATTGTGCATTGAGAAACGTTCCGATGGTTCTACAAGGAAGGTTCTTCTTCCTTAATGTAGAGTGTAAAATGTAGAATGTAGAATTATGATTACCATCTGAGGCAGATTCAAGCCTGAGCGGTAATCATAATTTTTTAAAGGGCTTTTTTTCATTGTTTGTTGCGACTCAGTCGCAACCTGCTGTGAAGAAGGCACCTCCCTCCCTTCGGGAGGGATTGAGGGTGGGTTTTACTTATACTTCACATTCACGGCATCTCCTTTCAGCGCGTCGGCAATCTCATGGGGTGTGAGCGTCACAGGCCCCTTCATGAATTCCGGGATGTTGTAACTGCGCATGAACTGACGGTGATAATCTGGATCCTCAGCGGGCAATTCGAAGGGCTTGGTTCCCTTACCGTTGGCATCAATGTGGGCAATGAAGGGACGGGTATAAGTACCATCGTATCTTCTGCTGCTGATGATGACCCAGCGGCCGTTGCTCGACCAGGAGTGATAGCTCTCAGTGTCGGGTGAGTTAATTTCCTTCATAGGTCTTATTTCACCGCTCTGCAGGTCAAGCGACCAGATGTCGGCGTCGTGGTGCCAGATGTGGAAATAGCCGAATTTTCCAGATGTGAAATGCAGAAAGCGTCCGTCGGGTGATACTCTGGGCAACGTGGCACTTTGGTCGTTTGCCGCAGCATCATACACCAATTCCTTGGGACCGAACTGACGGGTGGCAGGATCGAAACTCTTCTTGTATATATTGTATCTGAATTCCTGATATCTGTCTCTTATCTCCGCGTTTTTTGAAGATGCCGTGTTCTGATACTCAAAGTGGGCGCTGCAGAAGTAGAGCGTCTTTCCGTCGGGAGCCCAGCAGGGGAACACCTCAAACTCCGTGGTATCGTTTTCAAGGTTGGTCACCTCATTCTTGTCGATGTCGTAGGCAATGATGTCGCTTGCCAGATCATAGACTTCAATCTTGTTGGGGTCGTTGACATGAAAGTTCTGGAAAGTCTTGTCGGTGGCATAGACGATGAAGTTGAGCGTAGGATGCCAGGCCGGATACACGCCGGCAGCCAGGATGGAGTCGTTCTTCATGTTGATTTTCGTCATTTTTCCATCCATGGCAAGAATAGTACCTCCACGGAACTGGCGGGCATGGAACTGCATGCGCTGAGGATTGTACCACTGGTAGTGGTGGCAGTTGATGCACTGTCCGTCTTTCTCGAAACTGTTTAGAATATTATCATAAATCACGCTCTCGTCATAGTTCTCCAGACATCGCTGATTGATAGTCAGAGCCTCGTAGGATACAAACGAGGGGGCTATCAGTCGGTAGCTGATATAGGGGTCGATGGAATCGGGCGACACATAGATGCAGAAAGGTTTGTAGCGTGTCCACTGGTCATCCGTCTTTGTGAAGACATCCACCTCAATCTTACCTCCCTTGGCTTTTTCTGTCAGTCGTTTCCATTCCTCTTCCGTGGGTTGCATTTTGTCTGCATAGACCACTTCCTCATCACCCGCCTTGTAGCGTGCGATCATGTCGGTAGTGGGATTGTCGAGCATAAAGGTCAGCGGAGCGATATTAACCGGCACGGTTATGTTCACATAGTCGGGGTATATCTTGGGCAACTGATTAGATTGCTTGTATTCTGTCGGTACAGAAGGCAGTCCGCAGGAGGTCAGCAAAAGAAAAAGAAGACCCACCCCAGCCCTCCCTATGAGGGAGGGGGTAAATGGTAAAAGAAACCTGAAACTTGAGATCTGAAACCTGAAACTTGAATTGTATTTTTTCATAACGGCTCAATATTCTGGGAGGTTTGACATGACGTAATACTGATAGAAATAGGTGTCTCCAAACAGAGATTCTGTTGCTTTCCGCACGTCTTCGAGATCCTTCCCGTCATATTGGGCCATGGTCTGGTCGAAGCGTGAAAATCTCTCTTTTATACTGGGGTCTATAGGGAATTTGTCAACGTTGGGATCATTCGCCAGGACACCAAACAGATAGGCCGCCTCCTGATAATGGACGGGGATGGCCTGCTTGGGATGCTGTTTTACATAGCGGCTGAAA
>JAEEZP010000117.1 GCA_016291915.1 Prevotella sp.
AAGGACGATTCCTTCCTGGGCAATCTTCAAGGCTGCCTCATAATGAGACTCCGAACACAGGAAGCCCATCGGGCGCCGGCGATTCATGGTGGTACGGTAGAACAGACGTAATACCCTTCTCACCTTATCATCCAACTCCTTTGTCGTGAACACTCCTTCCTGGATGAGCTTCTTGTAAGCAGCGGCCATGTAGTAGTTGTCATAGGCATTAGAGGCGCCTTGAGACAAGCCGTTGGTCCAAGTACCGAACTCCATATCCAGTCCGTTGATCACTGCCTCCCGTGTATCATGACAACCACCCCAGTCGGACACTACAACACCATCGAACGCCCAGTCACGTTTCAGGATCTTGTTCAACAGGATGTCGTTATGACAGTTATGCTGATTCTTATAGAGGTTATAAGCGCCCATGATAGCCCAGGCACCTCCTTCGCAGATGGCTGCCTTGAATCCAGGCAGATAGATCTCGTGCAAGGCCCTGTCGGAAACGATCACGTTCACCTTATGCCGGTATTCCTCGTCATTGTTCAGCGCATAATGCTTCACACAGGCAGAGATACCTTTCGACTGCAAGCCCTGGACATAAGGAACGACCATCCGTGATACGAGGAAGGGATCCTCTCCCATATACTCGAAGTTTCGTCCGGCCAGAGGAGTACGGTTGATGTTTACGCCTGGTCCTAAGATCATATCCTTACCACGATAGAGGGCCTCCTCACCTAAGCTTTCTCCATAAAGCCTCGAGAGTGCCGGATTCCAGGAAGCCGCCAGACAGGTAAGTGCCGGGAAAGCAACACAGGAGTCATTGGTCTGCCCGGCCTGTTCCCACTGGTCCCATAACACATCAGGACGCACACCATGAGGACCGTCGTCGGTCCAGAACTCGGGAATACCCAACCGCTTGACACCCGGTGAGGAGAATTTCGACTGGGCATGGATCACCGCAATCTTCTCATCCAAGGTCATACGTGCCAACGCATCCTCTATCCGCTCATCCACCGTCTTCGATTCATCGAGATAAGCGGGTAATTGTTGTGCATGGATACCCATGGACCACAGCAGGGTCATAACCAATGACAGAGATCTTATAAACATTGTATTTCTTTTTTCAGAGATTAAAAACAATATTTGAAAATACCTGCCCTGCGTAACAAGGCTTCCAGATAATAGTAATCCGCATAGTTGATCGGCACATCGATCTCATCCTTGGCAGGATGGTTGCCGGTGGAATGCAGTAACAGGAAGCCCTGGGCCGTACGGGGAGAGGGCTGGTAATGATTTTCCAACGAGGACAGGATCCTGTCGGCATAGCCACGGTATTTCTGAGCGTCTGCACCAGATGTCAGGGTAGCGAGCTCGTAAAGGGCAGAGGCGGTGATGGCTGCTGCTGAAGCATCCCTCGGACAGTGCCCGTCGAGGGCCAGTCCCTTTCCCGTCTTAATGCCCGGATCGCGCATATCCCAATAGGGAACGAGATCTTCCGGTAGGTCTTTCTGTGAGAAGATGAAGTCCGCAATCTTCTGTGCCTGCTCGAGATAAGCCTTATCGTGGGTATAGCGGTAACACAGGGTATAGCCATAGAGTCCCCAAGCCTGTCCGCGGCTCCACACACTCTCATTGGCAAAACCTTGGTGGGTGATCTTTTTGATCACACTGCCATCGTCGGGATTGTAGTCCACCACATGATAGGAAGAGTTGTCTGCCCGGAAATGATTCTTCATCGTTGTCTTGGCATGCGACACGGCAATGTTGTAATACTGCTTGTCTCCCGTCAGGAGGCTGGCCTCGAAGAGAAGCTCGAGATTCAGCATATTGTCGATGATCACGGCATATCGCCAGCGGTCAGGGGTGCCCCAGCTCCAGCTGCGTATGCATCCCACGGTCTCGTCATAACGGGTGACAAGGCTGTTGGCGGCAGCTATGACCACATCACGGTATGACTGTTCACCGGTGAGCTCCCAGGCCTTGCCAAACGAGTTGTAAACCATGAATCCCAGGTCATGACTGCCTTTGTTCATCTTCACCCTTTCTATCAGCCAGGTATTGCTGACAGCCTGTTCACGCCAGAAGGGATCATGGGTGTAATGATACATCTGCCACAGTTCTCCGGGGAAGAAGCCGCAACACCAGTCCGGCTGACGGACCATCCGCAGACTGCCGTCCTTCTCCACGCATCGGGGCATGAGGGTCCAGTCTTTCTTCTCCTTACGGATACTCTCAACCTGCTCCAACTGATATCTCAGTTGTCCATCCACCCGAGCAAAAGCATTATCCGTAGTGTCAGGGGTATAGTAAAGCAGGAAGAAACGATCGGCAAAGCGTTTCACCAGATGATTCTTGGCGAGGGCGAGATAGTCGGTGCGCTGCGGGTCAAGGAGAGCAAGACGATAGAGGTCCTTCGAGAACTCATTCTGCTTGTAGTCCCAGTCGCTGATCTGCTGATAAGGCCATTCCTTTACCGGCTTACCCACATAGGCAGCGAGGAAGTCGGCAGCCTTCTCCATCCGTGGCAATCCCTCTAAGGAATACCCTGCATGACGGGCTATCTGCATGACGTCGATCATGTGGGTGAGGTTGTACTGCGAATAGCCGAAGGCCAGCGTACGGGTAAGCTCATGCGGCTGTTTGCCGTCGGCCGCTATCTGGGCGTTGATCCTTTTCTCACAGAACTGTCCGAGATACTCGTCCAACACCTTTTGGTTTCCCACATAGCGGGCATAGGCGATGATCTGCACGTCATGGGCCGTAGAGTGGTTGTTACGTTGCTTTCCTTCTTCGATGCCCTGATCACTGGTCAGCATCCAGTCGAGGAACTTCGAGAACCACGCCTTCAGGGCCTTGCTGTCTTTCTTCGTAAACGACTGTGACTGTTCGAGCAACTGTACGGCGTCGAGCATCTCCACGAAGGAGTAGGCATCGATGATTCCGTAGCAACGACCTTTCCCACCATACAGTCCCGGTACGATCTGCGCATAGTTCAGATGAGGATTCATACGGGTATCCTTGTTCAGGAACCACACACGGATCAGTTCCGCTGCTTTCGCCGCATAACGCTCCTCATTACTGAAATACCAGGCCAGCGACAGGGTGGTAACCCCCGAAGCCATCTCTGACAGTCTGTTACGGTCGAGCTTCTTCAGTTCCGGGTTAGAGACGCCGTCAACACTGATATAGGGCAGTCCGTCGGGCTTCGTGGGATCCGGCCAGAAATAACGGGAAAGACTCAGATAATCGTGCTTATCACCACTGACAGCCGTCTTCTCCTTCATCATCACCGAGGGTGGCTGACGATCCATGGTCTTGTCAGCCTCCTCGATAAGGTAATGATAAGCGGCCGCGTAGGTGGGCTCCTGCAGGTTTGCCTTCACTCTGGCGAGGTGCGCGCCATCCCAGATAGACTGCGCACCTGCCACAGCAACCAACCTAACAAGTATGAATAAAACAACTATCTTTCGTAAGCCCATAGCTCTTATTTGATCGATATAACAACCTTATAGTTAACGGTCAGACAACGTACCTCATACTGGTCTGTCTTGTTGTTAGGCACGTAATACTGAGTATCATCATCCTTCGTGCCGCCGTTGGAGATACGCAACTTTCCGGCTTCATCCACATCCTTGGGATCGAAGGTCATGAGGGTTACATTACCCTTGGCCCCGTTGAGGGCCTTCACCTGAAGGTTCTGCACACGGTGGTTGTCAGTATAATCGGGAGAGATCAGATCCCATGTCAGTACAAAAGCACCGTTGGAATTCTGCTGTAACACAGCCCCGTTGCCATCCACGATCTGATAATCGGTGCCCAGTTTCAGGCTGCTGTCCACATAGACGTAGGCATCGGCATTGAAGCCACGGGTACCCTCACACCACAACTGTACAGGCACTGTCACCTGACTGCCCTGGTTGACCGTGTAAGTCTTATCATTATTACTCTTCGGGCCCCAGTCGGCGAAAGCTACGATAAACACATTCTTGTATTCAGGGTTGTCATTACCCCACTCATCATCACTGCAACCGGTCATCAAGGTCGTTCCACAGACCACCACCAGCATCAGTACTAATATATTGAAATAACGTTTCATATCGCGTTCTATTTTATTCTATTATTGTTTCTTCTTATCTCCATCCTGGATTCTGCTCGACATTACCGTCAGAGGTAGCGATCTCATACGTTGGGATGGGATAGTAATAATCCTTAGCGGGATCGAAGGTACGGTTCTCAGCATTCTCAATCACATAGATATCCTCCTGGTCAGCCACTTTCTTACCGTTGAACATACCGCCGGGGCCTGTCAGCCTGCCAGCCACATTCTCACGGTGTGTACCTAAGTTGTCTGCATCGTTATACTTCAGACCGAGCATGGCCACGGGCAATACCTTCTCTGCAATCTTCCAACGGATGATATCGTTGTAACGAAGGTTCTCATCGATGAACTCCACCAGTCGCTCACGACGGATCTCCTCGAGCATGTTCAGGCCGTTGGCTGTGGCAAAACTGTTGGTCAGTCTGACGTTGAAGCCTACACGTGCACGAACCTTATTGATGGTGGCGTCGAGCTGAGCGTCGGTGATCTGGCCGTTGTACTCATAAAGGGCCTCAGCGTAAGAGATGAGAATCTCAGCATAACGGATGATCATCTTATCTACGGTCTCCTTATTGGTGGTGTTCCACTCATCCAGCATGAATCCTTTCTTGATGCCATAGCCATTGCCACCCTGATTACTGAAAGGAGTATAGCCGGCCTTGTAGGCTGTCTCATCCTTCTGGTAGAAGGTAAGAGCCATACGCGGGTCTCTGTTGAGGAACACATCGTTATGGGTGGTCTCCTCCACCTTCATAGCGGTTTTCTCACGTGGCAGTCCGTCGGCATATAGGATCTGGTCGATGGTCTGACGTGTCACGGTCACAGCATTCTCCATACCACGGGAGTTATTGTGTGTGATGACGGCGCCTGCTCCGTTAGGACCATAGATCTTCACAAAGACATTCTCTTTGTTTGCACGTCCCTCACCATCGAAATAGAAGAGTTTCTGGAAGTCAGCATACAACGCATGCTTACCACTGTTGATCAGTCGCTCAGCAGCATCGATGGCCACCTTCAGGTGAGCCTTGTAGTCACCCTGGAGAGAATGGTATTTCTTGAATGTTCCCTCATAGAGTCCGATACGGACAAGCATACCACGGGCAGCACTCTGGGATACCCTACCCCAGTCGTTGGCACTGCTCACCTTGTCGATATCCGGAAGGTACTCCTCAGCAAACTGCAAGTCCTTATAACACTGCTGGATCACTTCCTCACGCGGTGTGCGGCCCATCTTGATGTCAGGATCGCTGGTAGAGTCAAAGGCTTTGAGTACCAGAGGCACATCACCGTATTTCTTCACGAGGTCGAAATAATGATAAGCACGGAAGAAGTAAGCCTCAGCCAGCCAACGGTTTTTCTGTGCATCACCCAGTGGTGAGTTACCGCCTTTCTCAATGATATTGTTACAAACGAAGATTTTCTGATAGGGGTTGGTCCATTCACCGGAGGTGGCGGGCACGTTCCAACTGCCGCTGGATGTAGCGTTGGCAGCTGTTCCTATGATATCATCAGCACGGGTGTCATGAGAGAATCCCGGCAGGTCAACATACAGCTTATTGCAGGCACCACGGAGGTCGGTCTCACTCTGCCAGAATGTGTTGTCAGCAAGTGTTGTCTCAGGCAAACGGTCAAGATCACAACCTGTCAATGCGAAGAATCCGCATACGATACCTAAGGCATAAATCGATTTATATATATATTGTTTCATATCCTTACTCTTTTATCCGTTATCATTATAATGTTATGTTTACACCGAAAGACCAAGTACGGAAGAATGGATAGTAGTTACGTCCTACATTATTGCCTGCCTCCGGGTCGAAGACCTTAAGGATATCGGAGTGCTCCCATACATCATTACCGCTTACATAGACGCGCAGCTTCTGGATATAACGCTTAGGAATAGGTATGGTATAACCTAAGGTGATATTCTTCAGTCGCAGATAGGCAGCATTCTGAACCCACTTGTCTGAAGGCTGGAAGTTGAACATATCACCATTGTAGTTGTACAGACGTGGCCAGAAAGCATCGGTATTCTCCGGTGTCCAGTAGTCACGATGGATGGTCCAAGGCATCTGATGGGTACGTCCGAACGGGGTGATGGCTTCTGTATCGATCAGCATCTTACGTTTGGCAACACCCTGGAACATGATGGCGAGGTCGAAGCCCTTCCACTGAGCAGAGAGGTTCAGGCCATAGAGATAACGGCCGTTGGTATTACCGAGATATACGAGGTCACCATGGTCTTCCTTTGTACCGCTACCGGCACCTACCTGATGGTCGATCGATCCGTTGGCATCGGGTAAGGTGATGAATCTCACGTCACCGGCACCTATCTTACCGTCACTGAATGACTTATATCCGGGATGATCGGCTTTGTACTGATTATACTCCTCCTTACTGTTCCAGTAACCGTCGGTCTTGTAACCCCAGATGGTATTCATCTCATAACCCTCGATCAACTTCGTTGAACCGGCGGTGATCACATCGGCTCCATCATATTCCACGAGGCGGTTCTGAGAGTCGGAGATGTTAAAGGCGATCTGGTATCTGAAATCACCGATACGGTCATTCCACTTGATGTCAATATCCCATCCCCAGGTCTTCAACTTACCTACGTTCACGGAGGGTACGCCGATACCGATCACATGCGGCAACTGGAGGTTGGAGAGCATGTCATTGTTGTACTTCCAGTAGTAGTCGAAAGAAGCATTCAGACGACCGTTGAACAGACCGAGGTCAACACCCACATTGGTGGTCTCGATGGTCTCCCAGGTCTTATCCTTGGAAGCTAACTGTGACTGATAGTAGCTCTTCTCCGTGATATAGACGGTAGACTGTGAGATGGTTGGGATATAGTCGTAAAGACCGAGCACTGCTCCGTTACCGAGCTGTCCCCATGATGCACGGAGCTTCAGGTTGCTGATCCAGTCGGCATTAAACCATTTCTCCTGGTTGACTCTCCAGGCAGCTGACACTGACGGGAAGGCCTTCCAGCGCTTCTCGGGAGCCAGACGTGAAGAACCGTCATAACGGATATTTGCCTCAAAGAGATATTTCTCTGCATAGTTGTAGTTGAAACGACCGAAGTAAGACATCATCGCCCAAGGCTCGATCAGGTCTTTCAACGTGGTATTCGTGGCGACAGAGGCATCGTAATAGTTGAAAGAATAGAAATCGTTGGAGTTCATATTCTTGGCAGATGCCTCAATCTGATCCTTGCGATAGTTCTCATAACTGGTACCTGCCAGGAACTTGAAGTTGTGCTGGTTGACATCAAACTCATAGTTGGCAGTGGCCTCAAACATATCGTGATAGTCATTATTCTTGTTTCTATCCAACTGGTTGGGGTTATTCGTCTGCTGACGGATGGTTGTTCCATTCATCGCATACCAAGCGAGCCAATGTCTTTCTGAACGCTGGTTATAATAACCGGCACGACGGCTGGCACTCAGGTTGAAGCGCAGACCTTTGACAAGGTTCTTGATGGTCAGCTCACCCTTACCGAGGAAAGCCTCATAGAGTGACTCATTGGTTCCGCCATTCTTCAACATATCGATGGCATTCACCTGCAAGTCACCGGAATAAGGCTGAGTACCGTAGTTGGGCGTCTCCTCCGGTTGCCATATCAACTGACGGGCACGGGCTCCATACAGGGTATTCAGGATACCCCCTGCGCCATTCGCAGGACTGTTGTTTTTCCTTGACTGATAATGCAGGTTGACACCCAGCTGGAGGTA
>JAEEZP010000118.1 GCA_016291915.1 Prevotella sp.
AGAAACGTACGCTCCTCGCCCTGCTAAAGAGTCTGCGTGTGGATTTTCCTGATGCGGAGATCCTTGGTCACCGTGACCTCCCCTGGGTCAAGAAGGCTTGTCCTTGTTTCGATGCGAGAACGGAGTATCAGATTCTGTAAGGAGACCCTCCTAAATCCCCCCTGTTTAGGGGGGACTTTTTGTTTTTAGTCACATGGGTGCTGCTGAAGTGACAAAAACCGTAAAAACCCTCTTTTCTGAGATAAATGCTCTTATTAGAGCATTTTGATGTTCTTAGTGATAATCTTCCTTGTGTGCAAGCACCCAGATAAGCTTACCCCTAATCCCATCATCCCTTTCAGGGATTCTATCTCAAAAAAGAGCGAAAACCTCGATTGTTTCACAATCTAAAAAACATATAAAAAATAGATCGCGTCGTCCCGCGATACCAAAACGCAGCAGGAGATGGCGCCATCTCCTGCTTTTTTCCTTCCCTGAGGGGAGGAAAGACAAAGGAGAGGTGGAGCCCCTCCTTATGGTAAGGAGGGGACGGGGGAGGTTGAGCCTCGCAGCGCAGCTGCAAAAGTTTTTTTGGTTCTTTTACCAAAAAGAACAACCGAATGCTTGGCATTCTAAATAATAGTTAGTACCTTTGCAGTCTGAAAGTAATATATATAAAATTTCTAATTGATGAAAACAGCACTTATTACCGGTGTTACCGGACAAGACGGATCCTATTTAGCAGAGTTTCTCTTAGAGAAAGGTTATGACGTACACGGCATGATTCGCCGTTCCTCTACAGACTATCGTGAGCGTATCGCTCATCTGGAAGGAAAACCCCATTTCCATTTGCATTATGGACACATGGGCGACTCCATGAGTCTTTTACAGATTATTAATAAAGTGCGCCCTGATGAGATTTATAATCTTGCCGCTCAAAGCCACGTACAGGTGTCTTTTGACTCCCCAGAGTTCACTGCCGATGTAGACGCTACGGGTGTCCTTCGCGTATTGGAGGCAGTTCGTCAATGTGGACTTGCAGATACCTGTCGTATCTACCAGGCAAGTACCTCCGAGCTCTACGGTAAGGTAGAGGAGGTCCCCCAGAACGAGAACACGCCCTTCCACCCCTACAGCCCCTATGCGGTTGCCAAACAGTATGGTTTCTGGATCGTGAAGGAATATCGTGAGGCATACAATATGTATTGCTGTTCAGGAATCCTGTTCAATCACGAGTCAGAGCGTCGTGGTGAGACCTTCGTAACCCGTAAGATTACCCTTGCCGCTGCCCGTATCGCACAAGGCAAACAGGACTGCCTGTATCTGGGTAATATGGATTCTTTGCGTGACTGGGGCTATGCCAAGGATTACGTGGAGTGTATGTGGTTAATCCTGCAGCAACCAGAGCCTGAGGACTTTGTGATTGCCACCGGTGTACAACACAGTGTCCGTGAGTTCACCGACCTTGCCTTCAAGCATGCCGGTATCGAACTTGAATTCAAAGGCAAAGGTCTTGAAGAGAAGGGTATTGTTGTGAAAGGTCCTGAGAACTTGATTGGCAAAACTGTTGTCGCTGTCAGCGAAGACTTCTATCGTCCAACAGATGTAGTTAACCTTTGGGGTGATCCAACTAAGGCGAAGGCGAAATTGAAGTGGAATCCTAACAAGACCAGCTTCGAGGAACTCGTCAAGCTCATGGTAGAGAGTGACATGGCAAAGGTCGCCTCTGAGGATGCTGCGATGAAGGTGAGAACGAATTTGGCGGAATACCTGGAAAAGGGCATCGTGAAGTGATAAACGAACACGGATTTTACGGATAACACGGATATGTTGCTATATAGTGACCTTACTTATGAAATCAATGGAGCAGCGTTCCATGTTTACAATAAGCTTGGTCACGGCTTCCTTGAAGCGGTATATCAGGAAGCACTGGAAATAGAATTCCAGAGACGCAACATTCCGTATGAACGTGAAAAGGAGTTGAAAATCACATACGATGGTGTTGAGTTAAAACAAACCTACAAAGCAGACTTCGTATGCTATGGGAAAATCATTGTTGAACTGAAGGCGGTAAGCGCATTAGACGATGCTCACCGATCTCAAGTTTACAATTACCTTCATGCCACAGGCTACAAGTTAGGTTTACTCTACAACTTTGGATATTCCGATGGACTAGAAAAAGAAAGAATAGTTATTTAACGAACACTGATCTAACAGATCTTACGGATAAATATGATATTGATGATAAGTTGTATTTTCTGGAATCACTCTGAAAGTTTACTTTCAAGATGATACCTGACAATTCAACCTTTGTTCTCGAACAAAGCAATCTTTCCTAAGATTGTCATCAATATCAAAGAAATTATCCGTTTAATCCGAGCAATCCGTGTTCAAAATAAAAGATTAGATGTTAGCAAAAAACAGTAAAATATATGTAGCTGGGCACAATGGTCTCGTTGGGTCGGCGATATGGAATAATTTAAAGGCCCGTGGTTACGAGAACCTCGTAGGTCGGAGCCACAAGGAGTTGGACTTGACGGACCAGGTGGCAGTCAAGAAGTTCTTTGATGAGGAACAGCCAGATGCGGTGGTGCTTGCCGCTGCCTTTGTGGGTGGTATCATGGCGAACTCACTGTATCGTGCTGACTTCATCATGATGAACATGAAGATTCAGTGTAATGTCATCAGTGAGGCGTATGCCCATGAGGTGAAGAAACTGCTGTTCCTCGGTAGTACCTGTATCTACCCGAAGAACGCTCCCCAGCCTATGAAGGAGGACTGTCTGCTGACCTCTCCCCTGGAGTACACCAACGAGGAG
>JAEEZP010000119.1 GCA_016291915.1 Prevotella sp.
AATCTGACCACAGAGACCGGTGCCGGCCAGTGGGGCGGTGCTCTCAGCTATGCGGCCAAGAAGTTCGGCCTGGACTGCGCCGTATATATGGTGAAGGTGAGCTACAACCAGAAGCCCTACCGCCGGAGCATCATGCAGACCTTCGGCGCGGCCATCACCCCTTCCCCGTCCATGTCCACCCGTGCCGGCAAGGATATCATCACGGCCGATCCTACTCATCCCGGATCACTCGGCACAGCCATCTCTGAGGCTATTGAGCTGGCTATGACAACACCCAACTGTAAATACACGCTCGGATCAGTGTTGAGTCATGTATCTCTCCATCAGACGATTATCGGACTAGAGGCTGAGAAACAGATGGAGATGGCTGGGGAATATCCCGACATCGTAATCGCTTGCTTTGGCGGTGGCTCCAATTTCAGTGGTATTGCCTATCCTTTCATGCGCCATAACCTGTCAGGGGAAAGGAATACCACCTTCATTGCCGCCGAGCCAAACAGTTGTCCGAAACTGACACGCGGAAAGTTTGAATATGACTTCGGAGATGCTTCCGGTTATACACCACTGTTGCCGATGTACACCCTCGGACACAACTTCAAACCTGCGAATATCCATGCCGGTGGACTCCGTTATCACGGAGCAGGAACGATTGTCAGTCAGTTGTTGAAAGACGGATTGATGCAGGGTGTCGATATACCACAGTTGGAAACCTTCGAAGCCGGTATCCTCTTCTCACGTACAGAGGGTATCATCCCTGCTCCTGAGAGTTGTCATGCCATCGCCGCCACCATCCGCGAAGCCTTGAAATGCAAGGAGAGCGGTGAGCAGAAGACGATACTCTTCAACCTCTCCGGGCACGGACTTATCGACATGACAGCATACGACCAGTATATCAGTGGCGATCTGCGTAACTATACGATTACCGACGAGGATATTGCCAACAACCTCAAGGATATCCCACAGATTATCGGATAATAAGACTCATCTGTCGGATACTTTCAGGGGTGTGTCAAAATAAGGTTCATTACAGGGACTTACATAATCATTTTGACACACCCTTCTACAAATAACTTGTCTACTCAAAAACGCAATAACTTATAAACTCATAAACGAACAACTCGTTTACTTGTCTACTCGTCTACTAAAAATCTTTTTACAGGTTTTGCCTGTAGGCAGAAAGTCTTCTGCCTGCTGCCGCAAGATCTTCTGCTTACTGCCGCAAGGCCTTCTGCCTGTAGCCATGTTCGGCAAAAAGGTACTTTTTCTACGGGAAAAGGTTATTAAAACTATGAGAAAAGGTCACCTTTCTCACTGCTTTTAGTGACTGTTTCTCTTCCGTTATTTGGGTAATATCTCAGCCCCCAATAATCTCTTGCAGGATGGCGACGGCAGCCTCAACGCTCTCTACATTACTGATTGCTAACGACCGTTTGCCCTTTGTCTCACGCAGTCGACAGCGACGCACATGGTTGCCGGCATAATCCAGCATCTGTCCGAACACCTTACTCTGATAATAAGCACTGAGTGGGTTGGAGACTAAATAGAGAATCATCTGTTTCTGCTTGAGCATGATCTTCTCACATCCCAACTGTTTACCCAACCGTCTGAGAGGAACGACATACAACAACTCGATTCCCTCATGGGGAATAGGACCGAAACGGTCTGTGAGATGCTGCTTGTACGTCTCCAGATCAGCATCGTTCTTGATGGTTTCCAACTCACGATATAAGAGCATTCGCTCACTGCTCGACGGCACATACTGGTCGGGCAGATACATCTCCAGGTCACTCTCTATCGAACAATCATCCACAAAGTCATCACCCGATATTTCCTTACCGGCGCGTATCTCCTCCTGATACATCTCACTGAACTCATCATTTTTCAGTTCGACAACCGCCTGTGAGAGAATCTTCTGATATGTCTCATAACCGAGATCTTCCATAAATCCACTCTGCTCAGCACCCAACAGGTTACCTGCCCCTCGGATATCCAGATCCTGCATGGACAGGTTGAAGCCACTGCCTAATACCGAGAATGTCTCCAAAGCCTCCAGACGACGGCGGGCTTCAGGGTTGATACTGGCAAGCGGAGGGGCCAACAGGTAACAGAATGCCTTCTTGTTGCCACGCCCTACCCTGCCACGCATCTGATGCAAATCACTCAATCCGAAACGGTGGGCATCATTGATGATAATGGTATTGGCATTGGGGATATCGACACCGTTCTCCACAATGGTGGTGGAGATAAGCACATCATAGTCGTAGTTGATGAAACCCATGACAATCTTCTCCAATTCTTCAGGTTTCATCTGTCCATGAGCAATCGCCACACGGGCATCAGGTACATACTTATGAATCATCAGCGACAACTCCGGGAGGTTGGAGATCCGGTCGTTGACGAAGAACACCTGTCCATTGCGGCTCAACTCGAAGTTGATGGCTTGCATGATCACATCCTTATCAAACAGATGTACCTCCGTATTGATAGGATAGCGGTTTGGGGGCGGTGTCTGGATAATACTCATATCACGGGCACCCATCAACGAGAATTGCAGGGTGCGCGGTATGGGAGTGGCGGTCATCGTGAGTGTATCCACATTCACCTTCATCTTACGCAACTTCTCTTTGGTGGACACGCCGAATTTCTGTTCCTCATCGATAATGAGCAAACCGAGATCCTTGAACTGCACTGACTTTCCGATCAGTTTATGCGTACCTATTATTATATCAATCTTTCCTGACTTCAGATCGGCAAGGATAGATTTCGTCTTGGCAGCACTGCGGGCACGAGAGAGATACTCCACGGTCACGGGGAAATCCTTCAGTCGTGAGGTGAATGTCTGGTAATGCTGATAAGCCAAGACGGTGGTAGGCACCAACACAGCTACCTGTTTACTGTCGCAGGCAGCCTTGAAAGCAGCACGTATAGCCACCTCTGTCTTTCCGAAGCCCACATCACCACACACCAGACGGTCCATCGGTCGAGCACTCTCCATATCGCCTTTCACATCCTGCGTAGCCTTCAACTGGTCGGGCGTGTCTTCATACACGAAACTCGCTTCCAACTCATGTTGCATGAAGGTGTCTGCACTAAAGGTGAATCCTTTCTCCTTCCTTCTGGCAGCATAGAGCTTGATCAGATCGCGGGCAATATCCTTGATTTTGGTCTTTGTACGCTCCTTCAGCCGATCCCATGCCCCTGTTCCTAATGTTGACAGACGTGGCGGTGTCTCACTATCCTTGCGTTTGTATTTGCTGATTTTGTACAGAGAGTGGATAGATACATCCACCTTGTCATTGTTGGCATAGGTGATGCGGATCATCTCCTGATAGGAATCACCAGAAGGCACACGTACCAAACCTGAGAAACGACCGATACCATAGTCCACATGTACGATATAATCACCTGGTTCCATCTCACGTAACTCCTTCATGGTCAGTGCTATCTTACCTGAACGAGCCACATCGCTGCGCAGGGTATATTTATGATAACGGTCGAATATCTGATGATCGGTGAAGAAACAGAGCTTCAGCACATTGTTGGCAAACCCTTCGTGGATCGTCTTGTCAACAGGTACAAACTGGATCTGCTTATGTTCAAACTCCTCACTGGCAAAGATATCTTGCAGACGTTGCTGCTGTTTCTGACTGTCAGCCAAGATATACAACTTATATCCCTTTAGCATATAGTCTTCCAAAGCATTTGTAAGCAACTCGAAATTCTTATGGAAGAGCGGCTGCGGGGTAATATCACATTTGATGATAGCCTGTGGGGTATCGGTGGATTTACTACCAAACTCCACCCATCGGAATAACTGTATGTCTTCAGCAAAGGCACTGGCACTCAGCAACTTATTCTCTGCTTTAAACTCATTCAACAACTCCTGTTGCTCAATTTCGGTCTTCCCCTCCATCCGTTCGGTCATCGCCTGGCTGGAGAAACCCTCACGGTAAGTGCGGTCGATAACACCTTTTACGTAGACGACATCTTTCATGGCCAGCAATGTCCTGGATGGCAGAAAACGGAAGAAAGAGATTTTCTCTGACGAGGTAGTCAGTTCGGGTACAATCTCTACCGACTCTTTCTTGTCGCGTGACAACTGACTATCTACCTCGAAAGTACGGATGGAATCGATCTCATCACCGAAAAAGTCAATACGGAAAGGATATTCATGACTGTAGGAATACACATCCATGATACTACCCCTCACAGCAAACTGTCCCGGTTCATAGACATAGTCAACCTCCGTAAAACCGTATTCCCGCAGTGTCTGTTGAAGAAGCGTACTGTCATGACTCTCACCTACTTTCAGTCGTACAGACCGTTCGTCAAGGTTCTTCTTGGAAACCACTAACTCCGCGACAGCCTCCGGATGGGTAACGATATACAGTGAACCGCCATTGGGGTTATCATCAATGGTAGCAAGGCAGGAAAGCACCTCTGTACGGAGGATGTTGCTGGCTGCATCCAACTGTCCGTATTTGATTTGTCTTCTATAAGAAGACGGGAAATAAAACACCTGTTGGTTGCCCAGCATCTGCTCCAGATCATGATAGAAATACCCGGCTTCATCCGCATCCTGTAATATAAAAAGGATTACTTGAGAAGTTCTCCTAGCTGCGGAGGCAAAGAGCACTGCCGGGGCGGATGCCACCAAACCTTGTAGGAAGATGTGTCTTATCGAGTCATCCTCCATGTATTTCACTAATGCCGCCGACTGTGGAGAGTGGGCATAGAGTTCCAACAAATCTTTTATTACCATAAACAGGCACAAAGGTACGAATAAGTGAGTACAATGCAAAAGAATAATTTATTTTTCTTTTCATTGTCGAACGAGAGTACCTTCGACGAAAGTCAAAGGTACGAATAAGTGAGTAAAAAAGAAAAAATAATTTGTTTATTTAAGCAGAAAAAACTACCTTTGTAGAAAATTACAGCATATGAACAACAGCGACAGTATTGTAATCATTCCCACCTACAATGAGAAAGAGAATATTGAGAAGATTATCCGTGCAGTATTCTCATTAGAGAAATGTTTTCACATCCTTGTTATCGACGATGGTTCGCCCGATGGTACTGCTGCTATCGTCAAGTCATTGATGGCAAGCGAGTTTTCTGACCGGTTGTTTATCCTTGAGCGTTCCGGGAAACTCGGTTTGGGAACAGCTTACATTACCGGTTTTAAGTGGGCTTTGGAACACGACTATGCATACATCTTTGAGATGGATGCAGACTTCAGTCATGATCCTAACGACTTACCGCGGCTGTATGCAGCCTGTCATGATGAAGGTTATGACGTGGCCATCGGTTCACGTTATATCAGTGGCGTGAATGTAGTCAACTGGCCCATCGGCAGGGTGCTGATGAGTTATTTCGCATCCAAGTACGTACGTATCGTTACTGGTTTCAAGGTGCATGACACCACTGCCGGATTTAAGTGCTATAAGCGCCGTGTCCTCAAGACAATTGAGTTGGACAAGATCCGTTTCAAGGGTTATGCCTTCCAGATAGAGATGAAATTCACAGCCTATAAGATTGGCTTTAAGATCAAGGAAGTACCCGTCATCTTCGTCAACCGGCGTGAGGGCGTGTCAAAGATGAGTGGAGGCATCTTCGGTGAAGCATTCTTCGGGGTGATGCGACTGCGCTGGGATGGCTGGTTCCGCAAATACCCCGCCATTCAGGAATAATCCGTTCCCTATTGTTTCTTCTTGTCATGAAATATCTCTATCGTATCTATCTGTTGTGCATTGCTGCACCTCTTGTTGTTATACTGACAATCCTCACCACTATCGTTATCGCCATCGGCATGTCGATAGGCAACGGACATTGGTTCGGCTATTACCCCGGTAAGATCTGGGCATGGCTGATACTTAAGATTATGTTCATCCCTGTCAAGGTGGAAGGCCGGGAAAACCTTCATAAAGGTGAGTCGTATGTATTTGTCAGCAATCATCAGGGGGCTTTCGACATCTTCCTTATCTTCGGTTATCTGAACCGGAACTTTAAATGGATGATGAAATGGCAGTTACGGAAAATACCCTTTGTAGGCTATGCCTGTGAGCGTTCGCATCAGATATTTGTTGACAAGCGTACTCCCAGCAAGATAAAAGAGACTTATACCAAGGCACGCGAGATCCTGAAGGAAGGCATCTCTTTGGTGGTATTCCCAGAAGGAAGCCGTTCTTTTACCGGACATATGGGAACGTTCAAGCGCGGTGCTTTTATGTTAGCCGATGAGATACGATTGCCCGTGGTACCCCTTACCATCAACGGTTCGTTTGATATCCTGCCACGAACAAAGAAATGGCCTTGTTGGCATCCCATGTCACTGACCATCCATGCCCCGATTTATCCGGAGGGCAGTGGACCGGAGCAGATTAAACAAACAATGGAGAAGAGTTATGAAACGATTATGAACAGTCTGATTCCGGAATACCAAGGGTACGTGGAGAATCCAGATCAATAAATGGAAAATGAACTTTGGTAGGTAATTATCCATTTCCCATTTTCTATTATTTCCGGTGTAAGGTAATGACGGAGATTTCAGCAGGTACTCCGAAGCGGAAAGGAATAAAGCCACCAACACCATTACTGACATAAATCGCATGATCACCTTCCTCATAATACCCTGAATATTCATCATAGTTGAGCATTACTGGAGAGAATCCGAACAGTTTGACTTGTCCGCCATGGGTATGACCACTTAAAGTCAGTTGACTCCTTCGGTCGGGTATTATATGTCGTTTCCAGGCACTAGGATCATGCTGAAGCATTAATACGAAAGCACCTTCCTTCACTCCATTCAG
>JAEEZP010000120.1 GCA_016291915.1 Prevotella sp.
TAGAGGGTGGAGTGGAAGAAGGGCAGGGCCAACAGGATATGACTGCCTGTCACGATCACACAACCGATGAGCATCAGGGTGGCACCCTTGCCGATACGGTCGTAGAGATGACCGAAGAGGGGTGTCAGGATAATCGTGCCGTAGGGTAGGATAGAGACGATCCATCCGGCAGTGATCTCCTGGATACCATATTTGTTGACCATCAGATCACTGGCAAATTTCAGGAAAGGACGGATGCTGCTGTAGAAGAAGACACACAGGAAGGCAATCAACCAGAAACCGGGATTACGGAGGGTCTGCATGAAATCATTCATGCTGAAAGTACTGTCCTCCTTCTTCTCAATACGGATACTCTCCTGCGACTGTTCCTTGTCAAAACGACGGTCGTAAATGATATATACGAAGAAGGTAAGCAGTCCGAGGAGCAGTAATACACCACCCACCAGCAGTGATGCCGGAATACCGAAGCTGTTAGCTATCAACGGACTGAAACTGATGGCACTGGCAGTACCTAAACGTGCCATCGCTACCTGCACACCCATCGCCGATGCCAGTTCATAGCCTTTGAACCACTTCGTCACAATCTTTGAGATGGTGATACCTGTGATGTCACAACCCACACCGAAGAGTCCGAAGCCGACGGCAGATACCAACACCTGCACTTTCACGGTCTCGGGGATCATCCCAAACAACGTGAAGTCAGGTTGTGTCGTTATCAACGGGGAGATAAATGCCACGGCATACCAGTTTAAGGCTGCTCCCCCGAACATCAGTCCGGTGGCGAGGATACCTGTAAAACGGATGCCCATCTTATCGAGGATGATTCCTCCAAAGAAGAGCATCAACAGGAAGATGTTAAAGATGCTGTATGAACCGGCGAAGAAACCGTATTCAGCGGATGTCCACCCCATACCACCTTCTTCCATCGGTGTTTTCAGGGTGGTGGACAATGGAGAGACGATATCCCAAAAGACATATCCCATCATCATGATGAATGAAACCATGAAAAGGATCATCCAACGGTTCTTCTTTGATTCGTTGAGCATATATTTATTAGTTTAAAGTGAAAAGTGTAGAGTGTATAGTTATGATTTGTTTCAGGAACAGAATACTATTAACTTTACACTCTACACTCTACGCTTGCGGGGACCGGGCTCTTGAGCCCGTCCCCGTCATATTATTTGATGTTCGGTTCTTCCAAACCTAAGCCTTTCTTCTTGTCAACAACTTTCAAGACAAGACCCAGTATCAGGGCAGCTACACCTAAGAAGGCGAGCATCACCAGCGGGGCTGTGTAGTTGTATTGAGTAGGATCGGTAACACCAGGGTTCGTCTTGTCGAGCACCTTACCAATCAACAACGGGAACAGCCACAAACCGATGTTCTGAATCCAGAAGATCAGCGCATAGGCAGAACCGATGATCTTTGCATCCACGAGCTTTGGTACGCTGGGCCACAAAGAAGCAGGAACCAGTGAGAAGCTGGAGCCCAATACCAAGATGGTCAGGTAAGCCACCACGATGCCACCTATCATATTACCCTTCAGTGCCGGGAGGATGAAGGCAAAGGTAAGGTGACAGGCAATCAGTAACAAAGAACCTAATACCAACATGGAAGCGGCCTTACCCTTATGGTCCACATAGTTGCCGAGGATCGGGGTGATACCTACGGCCAGCAATGGGAATACAGCAAATACCGTCTCTGCAGACTGACGCATATAACCCATATAGCAGAAGATAACAAGGGCAACGACAGACAGACAGAGCAATCCGTACTTCATACTCTTCTGCTTCATGAAGTTGCTGGCAAAGGCAGCTGCGGCAACAACCAGCATGATGAGATACTGTACGATGGTTACGGTAGAACCGGCCCAGAAGGAGTTGGGACACACTTCGGTGAAGGTCAGGTTACACTGCAGCATGTTGACGGCATACTTCTGGAAGGGGAAGATAGCACTGTAATAGAGCACACACAGTAAGGCAACCAACCAGAATCCGCTACTGGTAAGGATCTGTCCGAGGTCGCTGATCTTGAATGGATCGTCTTTCTCTTCTGCCTCACCCGTCTGAGCATCCAATTTCTTATCCATAAAGAAATAGACGATGAACATGATCAGGGCGATCATCAGCAATACAACACCGAAGGCAACAGAACGGGAAACACTGATATGACCACCTAACTTGGCAAAGAACGGTGAGAAGATCATACAGGTAGCAACACCTAAACGAGCCAGAGCCATCTCTGAACCCATTGCCAGGGCCATCTCACGACCTTTAAACCACTTCACGATACCGCGGCTGACGGTGATACCGGCCATCTCAACACCACATCCGAAAATCATAAAACCGATAGCAGCAACCTTAGCAGATGCCGGCATACCGAGATAGAACGGAGAAACACCTAACTCGTCGAAGCCAGGGATGTAGTTGAGGTTGTTGGTAAACCAAGTCTCTAAGCCACTGCCGATAAAGCTGTCGGCTACGGCATACCACTTGATAATAGCACCTACGAGCATGACAGCACCTGAAAGGACTGCTGTGAAACGGACTCCCATCTTGTCGAGGATGATACCTGCGAAGATGAGGAAGAAGATGAAGACATTGAGGAATGTCTCTGCTCCCTGCATGGTACCGAAGGCTGTTGAGTCCCAGCCACGTTCTGAAAGCATCAGGTCTTTGATCGGAGACAGGATGTCCATGAAGATGTATGAGCAGAACATGGCTAATGCCAGTAATAGCAGTGCTGTCCAACGCATGGCAGCAGAATCTCTGAGTGTCTTTACTTGAGTTTTCAAATCACTCTGCAAATTTTCTTGTGTCATATTATTTTGATTATTAATTTTGATTGCGAGATTGCGAGATCACGAGATCACGAGATTAGGAGATCACGAAAATAACTCTAAACTCTAATTATCGTGCAAACCGAATGCAGTGAAACTTGTTTCAATGCTGAGGTGCAGCCGATAATCACGGCGAAGCCGTAAACCCTAAACTATTTCTTCAGCCAACGATCCAGCCAATTGAAGTAGGTGCGCTGCCAGAGAATACCATTCTGTGGTTTCAATACCCAGTGGTTTTCATCGGGGAAGAGAAGCAGCTCAGCGGGGATGCCTTTGAGACGTGCTGCGTTGAAAGCACCGAATCCCTGGTTGGCATTGATACGGTAGTCTTTCTCTCCATGGATACAGAGTATCGGCGTGTCCCACTTATCGATAAACTTATGGGGAGAGTTGTCGTATGTCTTCTTGGCATTTGCCGACAGGTCCTTGTTCCAGAAAGCATCCTCATATTCCCAGTTGGAGAACCATACCTCTTCGGTATCGGTGTACATCGACTCAAGATTGAAAGCACCGTCGTGAGCGATGAAACACTTGAAGCGTTTGTCATGATGTCCGGCCAGGTAATAGACAGAGAAGCCGCCGAAGGAAGCACCAACGGCACCCATACGATCCTTATCAACGTAAGGCAGTGTGTTGGCTGCATCATCAATGGCAGAGAGGTAGTCTTTCATACACTGTCCGGTCCAGTCACCACTGATCTGCTCACACCATTCTGATCCGAAGCCGGGGAGTCCGCGACGGTTGGGAGCGATCACCACATAACCGTGGGCTGCCATGATCATGAAGTTCCAGCGATAGCTCCAGAACTGGCTGACAGGACTCTGCGGTCCGCCCTCACAGAAGAGCAATGTCGGATATTTCTTGTTCTCATCGAAATGAGGTGGCAGGATCACCCAATAAAGCAATTCTTTGCCATCTGTTGTCTTTGCCCAGCGCTGCTGCACCTTACCGGGAGCAAGTTGTTCAAGGATATGCTTGTTCTCGAAGGTGATCTGCTTGACATCTATTAATGCACCGATGGCAGCCTCCTTTTTCTTCGTCTTCTTGGCTAAAGGTGTGATCACGTAGAGATCGGCAGGCTCCATATAACTGTGGCGCTCTGCGAGTATCTGCTTACCGTTATTCATCATCTGCAGTGAACCGAAGTCAGCCCAGAAATTACTCAACTGCTTTACCTCACCCTTCCAGTTGATGGAATAGAGGTTCTCTGTAGCATGCCATACACCTATAAAATAAATCAGTGCTTCTTTATTGTCAGACCAACAGAAATCATCTACGTTGGAGTCGAACGACTCGGTGACATAACGTTTCTGACCGGTAGCCAGTTCATAGACACAGAGTCGCTGACGGTCGCTCTCATAACCATCACGCTCCATGGACAACCATGCTACGTATTTTCCGTCGGGAGAGAACTTCGGGTTCTGGTCATAACCGGTATTCAAGGCTTTCATTGCCTCACTGTTCACCGCTTGGTAACGCAGTGTCTTCGAAGCATCTACTTTGACGTTCATCTTATGGTTACCTTTACAGAGATTCTTCGTTTCCTTCGTCTCAATATTATAAAGGTATATGTCGGTATCTGTAGAGATGGCATACTCCACGCCCGTCTTCTTCCTGCTGGTATAAGCGATACTCTTGGAGTCTTTGCTCCAGTCGAGTTGCTCGATACCGCCGAAGGGTTTCACCGGACACTCATAAGGCTCATCCTTCATGATGTCGTAGCCCTCATTGATCGTGCCGTCGGCTTTAACCTCAGCTACGAAGGGGTGGGGGATGCTCTCCACATACTCATCCCAATGACGGTAGTTCATGTCGGTGATCAGTCGTCCGGTAGCTTTGGGCAGATCATCCGGATTCTTCTTGATGCTCTCATGATAAGGCAGTTGTTTGATTAATATGATATGCTGTTCATCGGGAGAGAACTTAAAACCGTCGATACCCGTCTTATCGTTAGTCAGTTGAATACGTCCTGTGCCGTCAGGATTCATACTCCATACCTGACCATCTCTCAAGAACGCTATCTTACTGCCATTCTTGATCCATGCAGCATCTGTCTCATTCTTACTGTCTACGGTCAGCAATTGTTGGTTCTGACCATTGGCATCCATGATATAGAGCACATGATGACTCTTGTTTTGCTTTACACTGTAGTAAGCAACATTATAAACGATCTTTGAACCGTCGGGAGAGGCTGCATAACCACCGATACGTCCCATTGCCCAGAGGGCTTCCGGTGTCATCAGGTCATTGCTTAACTTAATGTTGTTCTTTCCAATTGGGCGTGCCACGTTGTCTTGTGCATTAAGGTTAATTGTTGCCATCACGAGGATGACAAACAATGTGATAAGTTTTTTCATGATTATTTATATTTATTCATTTGTTTCTCACGCATCTCACGCTGACGTCTCAACTCTTCTGTCTGCTTCTGCATCGCTTCCAGACGGGTGGCCAGGTTCTTTGCTTTCTTGGGATTGTTCTCATTCTCCTTGTACTTTGCTTCCAGGATAGCCAACAGCTTCGCATCATTGGTGGTCTTACGCAATGCCCACATGATAGCAGCACTGAAGAACAGGGAAACGAAATAATAGAAGTTCAGACCGGAAGAGTAATCATTGAAGATAAAGAAGAACATCACCGGCATCAGATACATCATCCACTGCATCATCTTCATCTGCTCAGCCTGCTGTCCGACCATCTGGTCTTTCTGCTGACGCATGTTCATAACGGAATACAAAACGTTAGCTACACAGAAGAGGATACATGTCAGTGAGAGATGGTCACCAATCATCCAAATATTCTTGTTCCAAGTGATAATCGGGTCGTAGGTACTCAGGTCGTTGATCCACAGGAAATGCTCACCACGTAACTGAATGGCATTAGGAACAAAGAAGAACAGGGCCATCCAGATAGGCATCTGTATCAGCATCGGCAGACAGCCGCTCAGCGGACTCACTCCATATTTGGAATACATCGCCATCATAGCCTGCTGCTTCTGCATCTGGTCTTCCGGTTTGTCGTACTGTTTGGTGGCCTCATCGAGTTTCGGCTTCAGCACACGCATCTTGGCAGACGACATATAACTCTTCTTCACCAACGGATAGGTGATGGCCTTGAGGAGTAAGGTGATCAGGATCAAGACGATACCCATGTTCAGTCCGAAGGAGGTGAGCCAGTCGAAGACATAGAGGGTAAACCATCTGTTGATCGGGCGGATAATCCACCAACCCAGATAGACGAGGCGCTCCAACTGCAGGTTCTTTCCGAAGGTGCTCTGTTTCTCTACGTTCTGCAGTACCCGGAAATCGTTCGGACCGTAATAGAACTCAAACTCTGATGGTTTTGCTCCTGTAGGATCGAAGGCTGTCTTTAACTTGGCAGAATACTGCTTGAGATATTTTGTGCCTTTCTCCTGCAACAGGGATGTCAGTGAAGCATCGGTAGCAAAATTATCCTTAGAGATCATCACAGCAGAGAAGAACTGAGTCTTGAAACATACCCAGTCGATAGGTTCATCGATCTTCTTGTCAACAACATCCTTCTGATCGCTCAACTTCGTTGTACCTCCTGCTGCCTTATGGCAAGTGATACTGGCATAACGGTTCTCAAAGGTAAAACCCCTTTCTTGCTGACGACAGTGCTCATCCCACTGAATATCCATCTCTTTGATGGTGGGAGGGAACAACCCGGCCATGCCTTCTGCTTGCAGTGACATATGCAGCATATAGTCCTTACCCAGAAGATATTTCATCACCAACTGTCGTCCATTGCCCGCATCGGCAGTCATCGTAACTGTGGTGTCAGTCACCTCTGATGGGGTGAAGAAGAGATCGGATGTAATGAAATTATTCTCTTTTCCTGTCAACATGAATTTCAGTTGTTGGTCCTGTTTGTCGAACAGTATCAAATCGTTATGACCTTCCTGATCCTTGAAATTCTTGATAACAGCCTTTTCAACGGTTCCACCTTTGGTGTTCAGCGTCAGTTCTACCTTACTATTTTTTAATACAACAGTAGAGGATGTGCCGCTCATGGCATTGTGGAAGAGCGCTGTAGTATCCTCTAATGCTGCCTTTTCCTTTTCTTTTTTTGCTAACTGTGTTGCTTGTTGAAGTGCTTTAGCTTCTTTCTCAGCTTTTTCTTTGGCAACCAAAGCCAGAGAGTCTTGTCGTTTCATCTCGGCTATCTGTTCTGCTGATGGTTGTTGCCACCAACTGTAACCAATCAATAACGCAGCAATCAGAATAAAACCGATAACAGTATTTTTATCCATTTCTTATTTATTTGTTTTTTATTTCTAATATCAAAAATATTTTGCAAAGATACATATTTTCATGTTACTGGCAAAAAATATAGAAACTTTGTTTCTTATTCTAGAGGTTTTTATTAACTTTGCAGAAGATGTTAAAGATTATTCTATGAGATACTGCTTTTCTTTGATATTTGCTTTCTGTTGTTTTTGCCTGCATGCACAGACAACAGGAACAGATAGTGTGGTTACTGTCAAAAGAGCTGATTACGCTGATTCGATCAGACAGATGCGGAGAAATATTTGGAAATCAACCGTCACCCCGCAGATGTCTGCTTATAATCAATATCGTTTGTTTGCACCATCCACTTTCTATCATGCCATCGCCAAGCATAACCTATATCTTTACGATAGTGAACAAGATATTTATGATCAAGCAGTTGACGATGCTTTGTTAAATATTTACCTGAATCATCCAGAGTATATCACCAACAGTGAACAACAGTTGCGTGATGCGGGAGGTGTTGATGAGACCATCACCTCACCGATACGTACAGAAGTGAATCTGGAAAAGAAAGAAGCACCGACACCACAGGAGGTGATCGATGCGCCTGTGGAAGTGGTGGTGACCAAACCCAATTTCTGGACTTACAAGGGTGATCAGTACTTGCAATTTCTCCAGAACTATATTTCCGGCAACTGGTATAAGGGTGGTGAGAGTAACTACTCCATGGTGGGAAGTATCACCTTAGAGGCTAACTATAACAATAAACAGAAGGTTAAATGGGATAATAAGTTGGAGATGAAATTAGGTTTCCAGACCAGTAAGGCAGACACGATGCATAGTCTGAAGACCTCAGAAGACCTCGTTCGTCTTACCAGTAAGTTAGGTCTGCAAGCCACCAAAAATTGGTATTATACCCTCAGTGTACTTGCCTATACCCAGTTTATGCGTGGTTTCAAGAAGAACGATATCCGTACCTACAGTGATTTCATGTCACCCTTCAACTTAAATATCTCTATCGGTATGAACTACTCTGTCAACTGGTTCAAGAAGAAGCTTACAGGAAATATCCAATTGTCTCCGCTGGCATACAACTTCCGTTATGTCGGTCGTGATGCTTTGGTAACGAGATATGGTTTGAAAGAAGATCATCATACCCTGCATGATCTCGGTTCGATGTGTACCGTGGATCTGACATGGAAATTCTCTGACAACATCAACTGGAAGACACGGTTATATGGATACTCAACCTATCACCGTGCTGAATTAGAGTGGGAGAATACCTTTACCTTCCAGTTTAATAAATATATTTCCAGTAAGTTGTTTATTTATCCGCGTTTCGACGACTCCACCAAGAGAGATCAGCACCACGCCTACTGGCAATATAAGGAATATGCATCTTTAGGCTTTAGTTATTCGTTCTAAGCAATAAGAAATTAAAATGAAAAAATATTAATATAATGGGAAAAAGTTATTTATTAGGATTCGACATCGGCAGTTCTTCTGTTAAAGCATCTCTGGTGAATGCTGAAAACGGACAGTGTGCTGCCTCCGCTTTCTACCCGGAATCAGAAGCCCCTATCATTGCCAAGCAGACAGGATGGGCTGAGCAAGAGCCGGAGATGTGGTGGGAAAATGCCAAGAAGGCATTATGGAAGATTATGAGCGACGCACAGGTTAAAGGTGAAGAGATACAGGCTATCGGCATCTCTTATCAGATGCATGGCTTGGTATGTGTCGACAAAAACCAACAGGTGCTGCGTCCCAGTATCATCTGGTGTGACTCCAGGGCTGTACCTTACGGTGAGAAAGCATTCGATGTTCTTGGTCATGAGCATTGCCTGTCGCATATCCTTAATTCTCCAGGTAATTTTACTGCGTCAAAACTGGCTTGGGTAAAGGATAACGAGCCAGAGCTCTACAGTAAGATTGACAAGATCATGTTACCCGGTGATTATATCGCCATGCGCTTGAGTGGAACAACCAATACCACTATCAGTGGACTCAGTGAGGGAATGATGTGGGACTTTAAAGAGAAATGTCCTGCTCAGTTCCTGTTCGATTACTATGGTTTTGATAACCATTTATTAGCCGACATCGTGCCTACTTTCAGCATTCAGAGCACAGTCAGTAAGATGGCGGCAGAGGAGTTGGGTTTGAAAGAGGGTACTCCTATCTCATACAGGGCCGGTGATCAACCCAATAATGCACTGTCGTTGAATGTGTTCAATCCCGGCGAAATCGCATCTACCGCAGGAACGTCCGGTGTGGTTTATGGTGTGCTTGGGGAAGTTAATTACGATAAGAAGAGTAGGGTGAACACCTTTGCTCATGTGAATTATGCTCCTGATAAGGAACGACTGGGTGTGCTGCTGTGTATCAACGGCACAGGTATTCTCAATGCATGGGTGCGTAGGAATATTGCTCCAGAGGGTATCTCATATGCTGATATGAACGAGATGATGTCGCAGATACCCATTGGATCCGATGGTATACAGGTGATTCCTTTCGGCAATGGTGCTGAACGTGTCTTGGAGAACAAAGAGACAGGATGCTCTTTCCATGGCATTCAATTCAACAAACATTCGAAAGCACATCTCATGCGAGCTGCACAGGAAGGTATTGTGTTCAGTTTCTGCTATGGCATGGAGGTGATGCAGGAGATGGGCATGAATATCAATATGATACATGCCGGAAAGGCAAATATGTTCTTGAGTGAGATCTTCAGAAACACCTTGGCGTCCGTTTCCGGGGCAACCATCGAACTGTATGATACTGACGGTAGTGTAGGTGCTGCTTTGGGTGCAGGTATCGGCTGCGGATTATATAAAGATCACGAAGAGGCATTTGCTAATCTTAAGAAACTGCAGGTTATTACTCCCGATGAGCATCATCTTGATGAGTACAAACAGGCTTATGCTGCTTGGAAAGAGCAACTATTGCGAATTATTCATTAATTTTATTATACCTAAATTTTTAAATTAATATGGCAAAAGAGTATTTTCCTCAAATTGGAAAGATTCCTTTTAAAGGAACAGAGAGTAAAGATGTAATGGCTTTCCACTATTATGATCCTGAGAAGGTAGTGATGGGAAAGAAGATGAAGGACTGGTTGAAGTTTGCTATGGCTTGGTGGCATACACTGGGTGGCGCTTCTGGTGATCAGTTCGGTGGACAGACCCGTTCCTATGAATGGGACCAGGCAGAGGATGCTGTACAGCGTGCTAAGGATAAGATGGATGCCGGTTTTGAGATCATGCAGAAATTAGGTATTGAATATTTCTGTTTCCATGATATCGACCTGGTTGATGAGGCAGATACTATTGAAGAGTACGAGGCTCGCATGAAGGCTATTACCGACTATGCTAAAGAGCGTATGGCTGAGACCGGTATCAAACTGTTGTGGGGTACAGCCAATGTCTTTGGTAACAAACGTTATATGAACGGTGCTGCTACCAATCCTGACTTTGATGTTGTAGCCCGTGCAGCCGTACAGATCAAGAACGCTATCGATGCTACGATCAAGCTCGGTGGTACCAACTATGTATTCTGGGGCGGACGTGAAGGTTATCAGAGCCTGCTGAACACGCAGATGCAGCGTGAGAAAGATCATCTGGCACAGATGCTCAAGGCAGCACGTGATTATGCTCGTTCTAAGGGCTTTAAAGGTACGTTCCTCATTGAACCGAAACCGATGGAGCCAACCAAGCACCAGTATGACGTAGATACAGAGACTGTTATCGGATTCCTGCGTGCCAACGGTCTTGACAAAGACTTCAAGGTAAATATCGAGGTGAACCACGCTACACTCGCAGGACATACCTTCGAACATGAGTTGGCTGTTGCTGTGGATAACGGATTCTTAGGTAGTATCGATGCTAACCGTGGTGATGCACAGAACGGATGGGATACCGACCAGTTCCCCATCGATAACTATGAGCTCACACAGGCTATGATGCAGATTATCCGTAATGGCGGTTTCCAAGATGGTGGTACAAACTTCGATGCCAAACTCCGTCGTAACTCTACCGATCCTGAGGATATCTTCATTGCACACATCAGCGGTATGGATGCTATGGCACGTGCCCTCTTGAATGCTGCTGCAATTCTTGAGGAGAGTGAACTGCCTGCTATGCTCAAGGAGCGCTATGCTTCTTTCGACAGTGGTATCGGTAAGGATTTCGAGGATGGCAAACTGTCCTTAGAGCAAATCTATGAGTATGGTAAGAAAGTAGAGGAGCCCAAGCAGACTTCCGCTAAGCAGGAGAAATATGAGACTATCGTAGCACTGTATTCTAAGTAATTAGTATATAAACGGTACTTTTATTAGGGGACAGGTCCTATCTAGGATCTGTCCCTTGTTTTGTTTATCCACATTCGTAAATCCTAGATCAGCCCGTGTGGGATGCCCTTGCCCCTAAATTCCTAACCCCTATACTATGCACTACAAGAGGGTTTTCCCTCTCATGTTTAGGGAAAGCCTCCTGTCAGTTTAGGGAAAATACGTTGCAAAGCGCTGTAAAAGCCGTTATCTTTGCAGTAGAAATAATAAATATAATGTCAAACCTTTTAAAAAGTACGACTATGAAGAAGATGATGTTAACGCTGATGGCAATGGTCACAATGACCATCTCAGCACAGGCAATGAGTTATTCAGCAGCTCGCAA
>JAEEZP010000003.1 GCA_016291915.1 Prevotella sp.
CATACAGTTAGGACTGCTGCCGCTGGCAAAAGCAGGACTGTTGTATCACGATATCAGTGTGAACGCCATAACAGGATCCACCGGTGCCGGACAGAAGCCCGGTGCTACTACTCATTTCTCTTGGCGTAACAACAACATGAGCGTGTATAAGGTCTTCAACCATCAGCACCTGCATGAGATCTGCCAGAGTATCAATGAACTGACTCCGGAAGAAGCACCACTTGTTACCAATCCACTTATATCAGGAGGCGGCACTAATCCCGATAGCTACACCATCGACTTTATCCCCTACCGTGGTGATTTCACCCGAGGAATCTTCTGCACGGAGGTGGTTCGCTTCGACGGTGAGGAAGGATCCCCGACGAATCCTACCGCTGCACAATTATCAGCGTTATACAAATCCTTCTATCAGGATGCTGTCTTCACCCACTATTCAGACAAGGCATTGGACTTGAAACAAGTGGTGAACACCAACAAAGCACTGATACATGTTGATAAGTTCGGCAACAAAGCCGTTATCACCAGTATTATCGACAATCTTCTCAAAGGCGCTGTTGGTCAGGCCGTACAGAATATGAATATCATGTTCGGATTTCCTGAGCAAAGCGGTTTACAACTAAAGGCAAGTGCTTTCTAATTAAAACGATTATCATGAAATTATTTGATGTATATCCCCTGTTCGACATTAATATTGTCAAGGGAAAAGGATGCAAGATCTGGGATGATAAGGGACAGGAATATCTTGATCTCTATGGTGGTCACGCAGTAATCAGCATCGGCCATAGTCATCCTCATTATATTAATAAGGTGTCAGAGCAGCTCAGTAACCTCGGGTTTTACAGTAATTCTGTCAAAAACGAGTTGCAAGTGCAACTGGCTGAACGCCTCGGCAAGCTATGTGGTTATGATGACTACCAGCTGTTCTTGATCAACAGTGGAGCCGAAGCCAATGAGAACGCACTGAAATTAGCCTCATTCACGAATGGGCGCACCCGTATATTATCAGCCCAGAAAGCTTTCCACGGAAGGACATCATTAGCAGTAGAGGCTACCGATAATCCAAAGATTATTGCTCCTATCAACAACAATCAACATGTTACCTATCTGCCTTTGAACGATCTTGAGGCATGGAAACAAGAGATTGAGAAAGGAGATGTGTGTGCCGTTATCTTAGAGTGCATACAAGGTGTGGGAGGTATTCGCATGGCAACAAAGGAGTTCGCACAAGGATTATCCATTGCCTGTAAGGAGTTTAACACCTTATTTATTTGTGACGAGATACAGTGTGGTTACGGTCGTAGCGGAAAATTCTTTGCCCATCAGTGGTTGGATATCCGCCCGGATATCATCACTGTCGCCAAAGGTATTGCCAACGGCTTCCCCATGGGTGCCGTGCTTATCTCACCGGCGCTCAAGCCTGTCTACGGACAATTAGGAACCACTTTCGGCGGAAATCACCTGGCATGCGCAGCTGCCTTGGCCGTACTCGATGTCTTCGAGAGAGAGAACCTGGTCGAGAACGCCCATGTTGTGGGCGAGTATCTCATCGAGCAGCTCAAAGAGATGCAGAAGACCGAGAAGCACATTCTTGACGTCCGCGGCCGTGGTCTGATGATTGGCATCGATCTCGATGTCCCACATAAGGACATCCGCCAGCCACTCATCTACGAGAAGCATTGCTTCACCGGTTGTGCGGGCACTAATATCCTGCGACTGCTACCGCCTCTCTGTCTGACGAAAACAGAAGCAGACGACTTTATCTGTCGTCTGAAACAAGTGCTGAAATCATAACGATTGGGGGTTATCAACATTCCAAAATCTATTCAAAAGTAGGGACTTAGTTTATCTATGTCCCTACTTTTGGATTCTTCTTGACATACCCGTTATTTAGTCGCGCAACAGCGGCATGGTCATACAACGGGCACCACCGCCGGCACGCGGCAGTTCTGAACCAGGGAAGGCTGCGACAAACTTCTCATTACTGTTCATCAGCGCTTTCCCACTGATGATATCCTCCGCATAAAGCACGTTGAAACCTGCTTTGTCAAGTGCATCGATGGTATGGGTGTTACGACGGTAACCCATCACCTGACAGTCACCGAGCGAGAAGAAGTTTGCCCCGCTATGCCACTGTTCACGCAGTTGTACCCATGAGTCACTGCCTCCACAGATAACCGGCTGGATCTCCCACCCTAACGACTCCAGTCCTTTCAGGAAGTTTGGTACTGATTTGTAGCTAATCTTCCCATTGTCGATATTGATGAGTGTTGTCTCTTTTCCTGCAAAGAGGCCCTCTTTCCTCAACATAGGTTCGAACGCCATACAGTAGTGCTCGCCCAGGAAAGTAAAGACCATATCCAGATGGATAAACGACTCCGGTGTCTTCGGCAGTTCCTGCACTAAGATGTTGAAATGCTCCCGCTCTTTGGCAAAAGTCTGGGCCAAATAGTCTATACCCTTCGTATTGGTACGGATACCCTCACCCATACACAAGAGATCGGGCGATGCTATATGCACATCACCGCCTTCTGTACGTGCATAATGATTCCAAGCAGCTGCATTGAGCAGTTGTACACCAAAGAAATGACTGAAGATAGCCTCATAGATCAGCGTTTCCCGCTCACGCACCTCAAAACTCATCGAATTGATCAGCACCCGGTCATAGACCGTTGAGGAAGCATCTCGTGTGAACATCAGGTTATAGAGCGGTTTGAGCAGATATCGATCGTTGGAGAAACCGTCCCACTCATCTTTCTCATAACCCTCGATGAGGATCTTTGCCAGTTGCTGACTGTCGAGTTCCATAAGGTGTTGAAACAGTCCGTTGACAACCTGTTGCTGCTGTGAGGTACGACGATCATGGCGCAGACTCTCCACGACCAGGTGCTCACGGACAGCCTCATCGTTGAGAACCTCCGCGAGAACATCCCTGACGTAATAGACATTTGTCCACCGTTCGAGGACACCGCTGAACAATCCATATTCGCGGTCAACCGTCGGTTTATCCAGGATGTCACTATAGAGAGCCTGGTTAGCGTTGAGCGGCGTCATACGCTCAATCTCTATCCCTGGTCTTCGGAGCAGTACCGCCCGCAGGCGGCCTGTCTCCGAACTGACATTGATTTTACAAGGTGTTATACTCATTCTTTCATGTACGAATATCGGTAATCTGTCGGTGAGACAAGTGTCTCCTTAATGACACGCGGGATGATCCAACGGATAAGATTGAATTCACCGCCCGCCTTATCGTTAGTACCACTGGCGCGGGCACCGCCGAACGGCTGCATTCCTACAACGGCACCCGTTGGTTTGTCATTGATATAGAAGTTACCGGCGGCATAGCGCAACTGATCGGTAATCGTCTCCACTGCCAGACGATCAAGACCGAACACCGCACCGGTAAGTCCGTAAGGTGAGGTGGTGTCACAGAGGGCAACGGTCTCCTCCACCTTCTCATCATCGTATGGATAAACGGTGATGACCGGACCGAAGATTTCCTCAACCATGGACTTAAACTTAGGATTAGACGTCTCGATGACCGTCGGCTCTACGAAGTAACCTACCGACTTATCACAAGTACCGCCCAATACCACTTTCGCATCTGCAGCCTCACGGGCATAGTCGATATACGACTTGATCTTGTCGAAAGAAGCCTCGTCGATCACCGCATTGATGAAGTTGTCTGGGTCCATCACGTCACCCATCTTCACCTCGGCAGCCATGCGCTTCATATCCTCGAGCACCTCCGGCCACATACTCTTCGGGATGTACATACGAGAGGCAGCGGAGCATTTCTGTCCCTGGAACTCGAAAGCACCACAGAAAGCAGCGGTAGCGACAGCCTTCTTATCTGCTGAAGGATGTACGAAGATGAAGTCCTTTCCACCTGTCTCACCCACTAGTCGTGGATAAGAGATATATTCACCAAGATGCTCACCTGCCTGTCTCCATAAGGAGTTGAAAGTCTGAGTAGAACCCGTGAAGTGGATGCCGGAGAAGAATCTTGACTGTGTAGCCACCTCTCCGATCAGTGCACCACTACCCGGCAGGAAGTTAACAACGCCATCAGGCAATCCTGCTTCTTTATACAACTGCATCAGATAGTAGTTACTCAGCAGTGCAGTGGTAGATGGTTTCCACAAAGCCACATTACCCATGAGCACCGGTGTCATACAGAGGTTGGAGGCGATAGAGGTGAAGTTAAACGGAGTCACTGCCAGGATGAATCCCTCCAACGGACGATATTCCGTATTATTGATCTGCCCCACCCCATTCTTCGGTTGCATGCCATAGATCTTTGAAGCATAATGCACATTATAACGGAAGAAGTCGATAGTCTCACAAGCAGAGTCTATCTCTGCCTGATAGAAATTCTTACTCTGTCCGAGCATACAGGCAGCATTCATGATGGGGCGATATTTCGTTGCTAGCAACTCAGCCATCTTCATCACAATGGCGGCACGTGTCGTCCAAGGTGTACGGCTCCACACCTTATGTGCCTCCATGGCTGCCTCAACAGCCATCTCTATCTCTTTCTTGCCCACCTTATGGTAAGTAGCCAAGACATGCTTATGATCGTGCGGACAGGTCACCTGACCGATATCACCCGTACGAATCTCTTTACCTCCGATAATAATAGGGATATCAACGACGATATTACGCTGACGCTCAAGTTCTTTCTCCAATGCCACGCGCTCAGGAGAACCTTTCAAATAAGTCTTTACCGGTTCGTTTGCCGGTAATGGGAATGTGATTACTGAATTGTCCATAATTATGTTTGTTATTAATTTGTTATTTCA
>JAEEZP010000121.1 GCA_016291915.1 Prevotella sp.
ATTATATATAGGCAGGCTGGTAATCTCGCTGATGCCGCGGGCTATTTCCATACTCTGGTTGTAGCCTCGCTGACGTTGACGCTTCTTAGCCAACGGTATGGGCACAATTCCATCGATTCCATCGAAGAATCCTGAGGGTTGCAGTTCTTTGGCCATGAGCCTTCCCATCACCTCGCCGACCTCAGGATGATTTTTGTATTTCAGTTCGTAGAGGATGTTGGCCGTCTCAAATATTCTCCGCAGCATCACTAACACCCAGCAACGAAACACCTTCGCGAGTGATGAAGCATCGTTCACGAAGGGTCTGCAAAGAGTAGGTCTTGCCATAATACTTGGCTACCATGCGCAGACATGACGGCCCGCAGTCCAAGGCATCGAGTTGCAGGTAGTGGGGAAAACTATCTAATATCATATATTACCTATCGTCGCTTCTTAGGGTTCTTATTGAACCGCCATGATATGCTTAGCATAGCATAGCGTGGGATCGTGTTAGTCCATATTTCAGTCCTTCCTTGGGCATCAAACCGATAGGTATGGTTGCTTATCTGGCCCAGAATGTCGTATGCGTAGAGGGAAAAGAGCAACTTCCCTTTAAGGAAACTCTTCGTGAGGCTGGTATTCCAGACAAGTTCGTTGGTGTTCATCGCGCTGGTATGATAGCCACGGTGAAAGTAGTGATCCAGGTCTGTAGTCATCTGCATTTTCCACGGCAAGTCTATGGTGGCAGAAACTCCCAGACTGAAGTCCACGGCACTAATGCTGGCGAAATCGGTCATGTTGCTGGTTATATGATTCCAGCGGACGCGGGCATGAAAGTCAGCAGAGGCTTTGTCGTTCTGCCTGTAATCCAGTTTCAGTTCATCAACCAAAGCCAATGTCTTCACGACACTGCTTCGGTTCGAGTTGTCATCGTCCACATGAGCAAGATCCACGCTGTGAAGGTATTCTGGTCTGATCTTGTTGTCAAGTGTAAACAGTTTCCTTTTTCCTATCGGTGTGGTGAAGCCAAGGTCTCCGTTTACAAACCAATTCCCGTCAACACTTTCCGGTCGTGTTGTTGTGATGCCTGTCTGCTTGTCAAAGACTAGCCCGTATGCCACGGCATGGTTCGTGGTACGGAAATTAAAGTTTGAATGGAATACCCTTTGATTCTGCCATTCACGCTTGAACTCTATCTTTACGTCCAGATGATGGATGTTCTTCAGTTCACCGTTTCCCAGTTTTACTCTCAGCGGATCGCTGTCGTCACGGAAGTCGGTCAGATAGATCAGTTCCGGCATCTCGCTGGAATGATGCACAGTCAGACTGACCCAATAGCCCAGAGGCATGATTCTGATGAAGAATAACGGCTCGAAGAAAAATGCATGCCTGCTGACCTGCTGCTCATTAACCCGAAATCCATCCAGCCGGTGGCTATTCCATCTCATGGGGAGTTCTATCTTCAACAGACCGTTTAGTCCTTCCGGATTAAAATTATTGGTATACTCTAATCCCAACGTGTGACTATGGACCGATTTGCTGTACACATAACTGTTCGGCAAGTCAAGCATATTGTTTAGTTCCCTGACAGTGGAAGGGAGGATGTCTATCCGTATATTATCATTTACAGCCATCTGCTCAAGTCTGAACATCCGTCTGCGCTCTTTGCTGTGTTGATAGTCATAATGATAGGACGGTCGAATGGTTTTCCACCCCCAGCAATAGTCATAGCCTATTTCTATATCCGAATTCAAATTCTGCACTGGCATTGTCATATATGTCCTGCGGTAGTCGCGCGGTGTCACCCCGTCCGTATATCGGAGGTCGTAAAGTGAGAAATCTGTCTGTTTCCTGTTTGAATAGTTCAGACTGGCGTTGACACGTAGCATATCAGAGATAAGCCGGATACCGTTTTCCGTACTCATCTGAAACGAGAAATCGCGAGTGTCACCCTGGCTTTGATTCAGGAGGCTATTCAATAATGTTAGACCTTCTGCCGTTTCTGCCTGTTGGGAACCCCAGTTTCGCCCTTTTGCATAGTCTGCCGTAAGACGGCTTATGTTATAAAACTCTGTTTTTTGAATCCACAAACTATTATTTGTTTGCCAGTGCTCCTGTTTCTTTTGAGATAAATTAACGTCATGTGTAAAGGCATCCGAGGCTCCCAAGAAGGTTTGGCTATTGGTCTCTGTCTGCTTGTCGGTATCTGTATGGCTATATGAGTTTGATGATTGTATGTACGAATCTTTTGAGAAGTTATGGGTATAGTTGATTCCTGTAGACTTCCTGCTCGTCAGTCCCCCCGACTGCATAGCAGCCTTCCATGCCTCATCGAAACCTGAGCGGCGGCTGTCGTTCAGATTATTGACGTTCACGAATGCCGACAGGTTCTCCTTTTCACTGAAACGGGTACATAACGACTGGAGATTATATCGGTTGTGGGTACCGACACCAGCGATGACGTTCCCAAGATACCCGACAGCATATTCCTTTTTCAGTCTGACATCCATGACATACGAATAGTCGTCCATATCACGGTTCATCAATTGTGAAGCGGCTCCTTGTTTATTATACACTTTCACTTTGTCAACCGTATAGGCCGGCAGGTTTTCAAGGGCAACCTTCGGATTTCCCTGAAAGAACTCACGCCCGTTGACGAGCAGGCTTTCAACATACCGTCCGTTGACGGTAATCTGTCCGTTGTTGTCGATGCTGGCTCCCGGTAGTTTCCTGATCAGTCCGTCAAGCATCGACCCCTCGACAAGTTTGAAGGCATCGGCATTGTAGATGATTGTGTCACCGCTGTATATCATCTTGATTTTTGTCGCCTTCACCACCACTTCCGGCAACTCTTGTGTTTTACTGACCATCCGAATTGGTTTAAGGATGATGGCGTTTTCACGGTTCGAGCGTAAAGAGAAGTTCATATAGGCTGTCTCATAACCTATACATGTTGCCTTTATGATATATTTCCCAACCCTTTTAATTGAGAATTGATACATTCCTGTGAAATCAGGAAAATCCGGATAGTTCAATGTGGTAGTGGTGTCGATAACCACACTATCTGCGGTCATCAACACCATGCTCACACCAGGTAAGTTCTGGCCTGTAAAACTATCCATAGCATACCCTTGCACGGTATGCTCACGTTCTTTTGCCATTACAGGATTAATGCCCATTATCAATCCCAAGATCAGTATATATCCAAATAATCTCATTTTTGTGAACTGTCAATGGGGGTTAAATAGACTTCTATCTGCTGAGACTTCTCATCATCGCGTAGTGTCATCTCAGCATAGGCTGTTTCGTATCCATCGGCTTCTATTTTAAAGAAATAGTGTGGGCGGTGTTGCACTTCACAATAATAGCGATATACCATATAGGCTGCCCATGGCCTTTGCGGGAAGGGGTCGAACAAGTCCACCACCTCCCCCTTATCGTCTGTCGTTGTCACTCTCGCCTTATTGAGTGATTTCTTCGTTTTAGCATCATAGACCCAAATTCCCAGAAGTCGGGAGTCCGAGATAACCAATGCCTTCAATTCCTCATTCGACATCCAGTGAATCCACCCCCATGGATTCACGCAGAGTCCTGATTTATCG
>JAEEZP010000122.1 GCA_016291915.1 Prevotella sp.
AGTCATCAATAACACTACAAAGATATAAATAAAATCTAAGAAAGCCACCTACTTTAGAGAAATTTTCACATATAAGCTTTTTTTCCGTTACCTAATGAAAACAATGATGAATCTTTCTGAAAACACATCATTTCAGAACCCCAAATGATATATTAAGAATTCAACGTTTTCAATAGCAATTCTATCAATCGCGGTTTGGCATAATCGTCAAACGTTTCTTCTTTCACCCAACGATAATCCTCAGGTAAGACCGGCTTCCTCTCTGTTTCAAGGAGATAGAAATCAGCGATAATCACCCGATGGGTCAATACATGTTTTACACCTTTCCTGATAAGACGACTCTCTTGTAATAACTGTTCAGCAAGGGCTTTATCGATGCCTTCACCTTGATCATCATATAACAGAACAGGTTCCCACAAACCATGCCAGATGTCACCTGCACCTCTGCGATGAATAGCTATAATACCATTGCAACGTATATATAAATAGGTAAGGTGACGCTCCTTGATCTTCAGTGTCTTAAGCTTGACCGGTCGCCGTTCCACCGTTCCATTACGCAAAGCTGCACAAGAATCCATCAAAGGACAGAATAAGCATTTCGGAGAAGATGGGGTACACTGTATTGCCCCGAAGTCCATGATTGCCTGATTAAAAGCAGCAGCCTCATTGACAGGCAACAATGATGTTGCCAAAGCAGAAAACACCTGTTTCCCCTCTGTAGTGTTGATCGGTGTATCGATATCAAAATAACGAGACAAAACACGATATACATTGCCATCGACAACAGCTGCAGGAATATCAAAAGCCATACTGGCAATGGCGGCAGCGGTATAGTCACCCACACCTTTTAAAGTCTTGATACCTTCAAATGTATCTGGGAAAGCGCCGAGTTGTACGATCTGACGAGCGGCGGCATGCAGGTTACGGGCACGACTGTAGTAACCCAGTCCCTGCCACTCTCTCAATACCTCATCCTCCGTAGCAGCAGCCAGATCATTGACCGTGGGCCATCGCGACATGAACCGTTTCCAATATGGGCGTCCCTGCTCAATACGTGTCTGTTGAAGAATCACCTCCGACAGCCATATCGCATAGGGGTCTCTGGTCTGTCGCCAAGGCAGAGACCGTCCGTTAGCGGCATACCATTGTAAGAGGATGTGGGGAAAGGAAGACATGGATAATTGATAATTGATAATTGAAAATTGAAAATTGATAGTTAGAATTGGATCTTTGATTCTTCACTCTTCACTCTTCACTTCTAAGGTTGGCACATCACCTCACATACACGGTCTTGGAAAGTACGTCCTACAGCAGCTTTTCGGATACCCATGTTGATGATGGAGAAACACAACTGATGTCCGTTGGCAGCCGTACAATACCCTGCCAAGGCACTCACACCCGTGACTGTTCCTGTCTTTGCCTTCACATTTCCATGCGCAAAACCCTTCTTCATGCGATTTTCCAATGTACCGTCAACACCCGCAACAGGCATTGAGGGAAGCAGATGATTGAAAAGTTCCTGATTGTGATAAGCGTATTTCAGGAAGGCCACCTCCAGTTCCGGCGACACATAATTATATAAGGAGAGTCCACTGCCATCGGCGATATAGTAATCTGAAGGACGATAACCCAGTTTTGTGATCAGCCGGTTGATCTCTCTTCTACCTATCTTTGCACTGGCTTTCTTCTCACCGGTGTTAGCCGCTAATTGGTAAAACATACATTCCGCATACAGGTTATCGCTGTTTTTCATCATTCTCATGAGTATTTGGTCGATGGAGTGCGTACGTATACAAATCTCCTTCGACTGCTGAGGACACTCACCATATACTGTATCTCCTACCAGGGTTATATTACTTTTCTGCAGATCTTGACAGAAATGACTCATGAAACTGTTCTTGCCACTGTATAACAAAGGAGTGAGTATGGGATTCTTATCATCCCAACACCAACCCTCACCCAGCAAATCGGCATCCTTCATGGTTATATCCCCCACATTATTCCCACGTATGGTGTCAATACCCATCCTTTTGATATTCTCTACGAAAGCACGCAGGTCGTCTTTCGCAAAGCGGGGATCCATCCCACCTACACAGTATAGATTTCCACGAAGCACACAACTGTCAACGGCCCCTGTATATCGAAGTCGTGTCTTAAACTGGTAAGAGCCACCCAGACGATCCAGTGATGCCACGGCATTGATCATTTTCATGGTGGAGGCAGGGCGCATACATTGTCGCTCATTGTATTGAAAAAGTACAGAGTCGGCGGTAAGGTCATAAATCTGTAACCCTACTGTTGAGGTCTCGAACCTTTTATCCTCAAGGAGTCGTTCTACCCTGTAACGCAGGTTCTCCGGCCATGGCAACAGCGTATCAGCAGACAGGGTATCAGTCAACAATGTATCTACAGTAATCGTATCGACAACCGTGGAATCTGCCGACAGGGAAACGTCGGAGAATACGATCGGGCGTACTTTCTCCTTAGGTTCCTGCGCATATATTGTAGTCAACTGCAACAGGAAGATGACTAATAATAGCTTATATCTCATCATTTTTTCTCTTTTCTACCTCTTTTAAAAACCCTTCTTCATTAACAGGTTGCACACCGAACATCTTTCCATGTATATCCTCAATAAGGATATACCTTACCGGCATAAAACGATGATGCACCACCTTGGCATTGACGATGTCTTCCACATCAACAGTTATCTGCTGATGAAAGCGTCCCTTACGGATCATCAAGTGTTTACCCTCAAAGACATATTCCGTGTGCAACAACCGCTCCAGCATCAGTACGATAATGACCACCAACAGCATACCCACAATAAAATGAGGTAACCGTGGCTCCCATAGCACACAGAATGTTATGAGCATAAGCAGGATCGGCAGTATAAGAGATACTGCTGATATACGATGGCGGAAAGTCCTGTTCATACTCATCTTACTGTCGTCAAATGCTACCTATTGTTTCCGTCAGCAAAAGTAAATAAAAAAAACGACATTATACTCCTACCGGACAATTTTATTTAAAATGAGAAATGGAAATGGAAAAATTATTTCCAATTATCCATTATCATTTTTCATTTTATTATTACTTTTGCAGTTGTATTGGTTTTAGAGAAATGATAAAGTTAGTTATTCTTGATTTCGACGGTACAATGGCGGACACGAGAGGATTAATCGTGCGTACCATGCAAAAGGTTATCAAAGAGTTACGCCTTGTCTCACGCACTGATGAACAATGTGCGGCCATGATCGGACTACCCTTAAAGCAAACCTTCACCACGCTTATTCCCATGAGTGAGGAACAAGGGAAGGTTTGTGAACAACTATACAGAAAGATCTTCGCCGCCAGTGATCCTATCAAAAGCGTATTGCTTTTTCCACAGGTTCTGGAAACAATTGCAGCCCTGCACGAAAAAGGGATTACGCTGACGATAGCCAGCAGCCGTGGTCATGAGTCGTTGGATGCGTATGTCGAGGAGATGCACCTCTCCCCATATATACATTATGTATTAGGAGCAGAGGATGTCACCCATGCAAAGCCTCAACCTGATGCCGTGTTGAAAACCATTCATGATTTGGGTTTTTCCGCAGAAGAAACCCTTGTGGTGGGTGATATGACCTACGACATCCTCATGGGACAGCGCGCAGGAGCACTCACCTGTGGGGTAACCTACGGCAATGGCACACGGGAAGAACT
>JAEEZP010000123.1 GCA_016291915.1 Prevotella sp.
CCCTTCACCCGTTTGTTCTTCCGACAGATCTCCGTGATAATCTCACGACTGTTGTCGGGACTATGGTCTTCCACCAGGATAATCTCATAGTCGGAGGTCAACTTACTCACCGTTTCCTCTATCTGCCTCACCAACTCTTCCAACAGGGTAGGGGCTCCATAACATGGACTGATAACTGATATTTCCATTGTTTTTATTCTTTTGTGTGCAAAAATACAAAAAAAATGTATATTATGAAGGAAATAGCAAATCTTTTACCACACTATTGCCCAAAAAAATAATTTTAGAGGTTCTTTAATTAACGATAGTTAGAGGAAATAAATTTGTTGCTGTATAGTATTTCATCCCGACTTGGTTAAAAGTTAAAAAAGAAAAGAAAAATTCTTTTATTAACTCTTTTTTTTAAAAATAAAACAGTATCTTTGCAGTGAGTATGAATAAGATTCGAGAGTTCTTTTCAAAACCGTTCTTCAGCGACTATCGTACGCTGTTCGGACTGTGGATGATACTGCCCGTTGCCATGTGGCTGACAAAGATGACACGTGCCAACAACTACAACATCTACCGGGGCTCGTTCTGGAATGCTGTAAGGGGTTGGAATCTTTATCTGCCTAATCCTGAGGAGTATGGTGACATGCACCATTACGGTCCTTTCTTCTCGCTCCTCTTTGCTCCTTTTGCCATCGGTCCTAAATGGATAGGGCTATTATTATGGGGTATTGCCTTGACCTTATTCCTCTATTGGGCTATCCGCAAGTCGCAGTTCACGAAATACCAACAGGTGTTCATCCTGTGGTTCTGTGCCCATGAGATGCTGACGGCTCTCTTTATGCAACAGTTCAATATTGCCATTGCAGCCACAATCCTGCTGTCATACTACCTTATTGAGAAAGAGAAAGACTTTTGGGCAGCGTTCTTTATCATGTTGGGTACTTTCGTCAAAGCATACAGCATCGTGGGGCTGGCGTTCTTCTTCTTCTCCAAACACAAAGGGAAGTTGATTGGAGGATTGGTCTTCTGGGCTGTCGTAATGTTTTTAGCCCCTATGCCTTTCTTCCATGGGTGGGACTATATTGTCAGCCAGTATCATGAGTGGTATATCTCATTAATGAACAAAAATGCTCAAAATGCAGAGTCTATCATGCAGAATATCTCATTATTAGGAATGGTTCATCGCACGACGGGCTTGCAATTCAATAACCTCTGGCTGATACTGCCTGGTATGCTATTGTTTGCGCTCCCTTACCTACGTATAGGACAATACAAATACGTGGCTTTCCGTCAAACCTTGCTTGCCTCTGTGATGATGTTTATCATCCTCTTCTCGACAGGTAGCGAGTCGAGTGGTTATATCACCCCTTTCATCGGTATCGTCATTTGGTATACGGCAGCCCCCTGGCAACGTAACGGATGGGACATCTTCCTACTGGTGTTCGCCTTCATCCTGTCGAGCATGTCGCCCAGCGACCTCTTCCCAGCCTATCTGCGCAAAGAGTTCGTACAGCCATACGCACTGAAGGCATTACCCGTTACCATCATCTGGCTGAAACTATGCTATGAGATGCTGACGAAGGACTATCGTCCCATCATATCCATCAATGATAACGTTTAAAAGTAATACATAGAAAATGAGTAAATTTGTTCAAGGTTTTAAGAAAATAATATATGGATATATACCTTTCTATTATGCAAAGGTTTTTAATCCTCAATCGGCAAGTCTCCCATATTATAAGTATGTGATTGATTATCACAATTCCCATCATCTATTCCTGTTTCGGCATGAGTACGAAATGATGGAAATAAAGATAGAAGAGGATAAGGCTTCAGGACTTCCATACGTATATCTTCCACACCCAAACAGTAAAAAGAGGCTTTTTTTTAGTAAGCAGATGACGCATGAAGCGATTAAGAAACTTTTCATGACTTTATTAATGGAGCAAGACCATCGTTCGCCTCATCGGTATTTCGACCATATAGAAGAATTCAAGGATAAAGTCCTTTTAGATGTAGGTGCAGCCGAGGGTATCTTGTCCTTGATGGCTATCGAGCAAGTGAAACATGTATATCTTTTTGAATGCTCAGAGGATTGGATAGATGCTTTAAATAAGACTTTTGAGCCATGGAAAGACAAGGTCACTATCATAAAAAAGTTCGTGAGTGATAAAGACGATGAAAACAATGTCTCGTTAGACACCTTTTTCAAGGACAAACCACAAAATAACCTATTCTTGAAAATGGATATAGAAGGTATGGAACGAAAGGCCCTTTCGGGCTGTCGCCAGATGTTTGCAAACGCAGGTAATGTGAGTTTTGCCATTTGTACATACCATCGGAAGGATGATTTGAGTGTCATCTCTTCTTTTCTTAATACTTATCATTGTAAGTATACTAATCAGACGGGGTTCTTTGCGCATCGTCTCAAGAGTGTTTTATTAAGAGGAACTAATTAAAATAAAGAAAAGATATGTCCTATTTATTCTCATCAGAATCCGTATCAGAGGGGCATCCAGACAAGGTTGCCGACCAAATAAGTGACGCGATATTAGACCAGTTTCTTGCCTATGACGATCATGCGCGAGTGGCTTGTGAGTCGTTTGTGACGACAGGACAAGTGGTGATTATGGGTGAGGTGCGCAGCGAGGTGTATATCGATCTACAGACCATCGCCCGCAATACCATCAAAAGAATCGGCTATACGAAGGCTGAATACCAGTTTGACGGGAACTCCTGTGGTATCCTGACGGCTATTCATGAACAGAGTGAGGACATCAATCGTGGTGTAGACCGCGAGGATGACGAGAATCAGGGAGCTGGCGACCAAGGTATGATGTTTGGCTATGCCACTAACGAGACAGAGAGCCTGATGCCTGTATCCTTGGATATTGCTCACCTGTTGATGCGTACTCTTGCTGAGATCCGCAAGGAAGGG